>DATMMY010000095.1:0-19799 GCA_035569515.1 Candidatus Solibacter sp.
CATCTCGAAGCTGCCCGCTTACCAGGCGGCTCGCCGGGGGATCGGGCGCACATTTCAGATTGTCAAGCCATTGGCAAGTTTGAGCGTCCTGGAAAATGTGATGCTGGGGGCCTTCATGCACACCAGCAGTACGCGCAAGGCCGAACAGGAGGCCAAAAAGATTCTTGCGTTTCTGCAAATGCCGCACCTGGAGAATTTTCCCGCCCGCGGACTGCCCTTGGCTGCGCTCAAGCGGCTGGAGATTGCCCGCGCTCTGGCCACCATGCCCAAGATGATTCTTCTTGACGAAGTAGTGTCCGGATTGACGACCAGCGAGGCGCTGGCTCTGGCCGGTCTGGTGAAGCGTTTGCCCGAGTGGGGAGTCAGCGTGGTTGGCGGCGTTGAGCACGTGATGCAGGTAGTCATGAAGATTGCCCATCGCATTGTCGTGCTCGATCATGGCGCCAAGATCGCTGAAGGCCAGCCCGAAGAGGTAGTGAAGGAGCCCGGAGTGATTGAGGCTTATCTAGGGCCCAGATACAAGGAGCTGGCGCGATGACCTCGGCCCCGCCCAAAGCCAGACGCGCCAACGGGCATTTGCTCGAACTGGAAAACGTAACGGCCCATTACGGAGATCTGCAGGCGCTGTTTGGCATTACCCTGCACGTTGAGTCAGACGAGATTGTGGCTCTTATCGGCGCCAACGGAGCGGGAAAAACAACGCTGCTGCGCGTGATCTCCGGAATGAAGCCATTGTCCAGCGGATCGTTGCGGTTTGAAGGGGCAGACATGTCTCGGGGCGTCCCTGCGCATGAGATGGTGGCGCGAGGCGTGAGCCATGTGCCCGAGGGCCGGCAGATGTTCCCATTTCTCACGGTGCGGGAAAACCTGTCTCTCGGCGCTTACACGCCCCGCGCTCGAGCGCATTGGAAGCAATCGCTGCAGGAACAACTCACCCTGTTCCCCCGGCTGGGTGAGAGGCTTGATCAACTGGCCGGCACACTTTCCGGTGGCGAGCAGCAGATGGTGGCCATTGCCCGCGGCCTGATGGCGCGGCCTAAGCTCCTTCTGCTGGATGAGCCCTCTCTGGGACTGGCGCCCAAGGTGGTCGATGAAGTGTTCGAGAAGATCCAGGAAGTGAGGCACACAGGTATTACCATCCTGATTGTCGAACAGAACGTAGTGAGCGGGTTGAGCATCTCCGATCGGGGCTACGTGGTGCAGAACGGCACGGTATTGCTCGAAGATAGCGCGAGGAATCTTCTCACGAATGAGATGGTACGCAGTGCGTACCTGGGCTTGTAAAGCGTAAAGAAAAAGAGCGCCGGAGACCGGCGCTCTTTAGCAAAGCGGGTCGCTGTTTAAGGAAGCACGTAGCGCAAGCTCACGTAGCTCATGGTGAGATGGGCATTCTTGGGCGCTCCGGCAGCCACAAACCACGGGCTGCGCGTCAGATATGAAGCCTGAGTGACCAGCAGCACGGCTCCATACTGAGGGTTTCTCCAGAAGGTCTGGGTCCAGTCGAACGTGACTTCCTGAACAGACCGGTTGGCGCTGTTGGGTGAATTAGGTCCACCAAATCCGACGAAAGGTTTAATCACCAAGGGCGACGTGACGTCCTGGAAGGCGTTGCGTTGAGCGTATGCTCCACCGTAGTACAAGCCGAACTGAGCTTTAGGGTGAATCACGAATTCAAAGCCTCCGACAAAATCGCCGGAGTGGACCATAGAGGTCGCCAGGTCGAAAGTGGTAGGACCGGTTTGAATCGGCCGAACCACTGCCTGAGGCGCCAGTGAGTTGAGGTACCGGCCCACGCCATAGCCCCACATGCCGTTGGTCACAAATTTAAGATTTCTGCCCTCCGAACCCTTGAGCAGTTCAAAGTTCAAGGCGCCCATAAAGCCACCGCCAACGGTCGAGGTGCCGTGGAAGGTGGTTCCGCCTACAGGAATGGCCATAGCTTTGGCTGTTGTCAACAGGCCGCCGGCTTCTATGTGGAAATGCCTTCCGCTGGTGGTGTCGTAGGCAATCTTAGTAAGTAAGTCCGGAACCGCATTGGGAGTGCCCGGGTTGTTGGCCGCATCGAACTGCGGCCCTAGAGCAGCATTGAAGGCGAAGGGGAAAATGACCTCACCGGCGCCCACAAACTGCTGCGGGTTCTGGATTTCCGCGGCCCATACCCATTGGTCGTTGAAGTGATACGCCGCCCGGAACGCAGATGCGCGGGTGTAGTTGTAGCCTACGCCAATCCCGGAATCCTCTTGATATCCAAGGGCCAGGTCGGCCGGCGCGGGCGATACTCCCGTCCGATTTGGCGTTTGCAGGCCAAAGGTCTGGCCGCCCAGGAACTCCCAGTTCCCGCGCCGCAGATCCAGCCAAAAAAGACGGAAACGGGCGGTATGACTGTTGGCGGTGACGAACACGTTGGCCGGATCGTTACCGTTGAAGTCGGCTTCGATATAGCCGGTGACATCATTCGCGCCGAACTTGGCATGGGTCTTCAGATTCAAGCGGGAGTACTGTGCGGTGGAGCGAAACTCGGTGAGATGGCCCGCCACCGTATTGCTATAGGGAATTGTCCCGAAGTTGGTCGCCGAGGTGTTCCCTGTATTGGTGGTGCGGAAGACATTCTCGAAGTCAATGAACCCGCCGGGCGTGAAGTCCGCCCCGCCAATGCGGAACGACAGCGGAGATTCCTTCGTTGTCTCCTCTTGAACGGGCGCGCCGGGCACGGGGCCAGTCGATGTGGCAGAGCTGGACGAGTGCAAGGTTGCGTCGACGAGGCGTGGTGCCGTGCTACTGCTGTTGGCAGAGGCTGCCTGCTGGCGCGCGGCAACTTGCTCTCGAAGCTCGTTAAGTTTCTGTCGCTGTTGCGCGAGTTGTTGCTGTTGGGCGGCAATGGCTTCGCGCAGGGCCTTGAGTTCATTCATCGACTTAGAGTCCGCGGGCGCGGTATTGGGCGCACTGGTTTGTCCCAGCGCCAGGCCTGAAGCCATCAATAAGAAACCAATCTTCCTTAACCATGTCATCGTGAGCTGCTCTCCTTGTCCTCCACCGAGTTAGTTAAATAGTGATCCTGCTATCATCCTGAATTCTAAGATCCACTTGTTTGGCCTGCCTTGGGGCGATGAAACTTTACTTCAAAGCGGAGCATAAAGGAAGGGCCTAATGCGGATTGCCAAAATTGCCAAAATTGCCATAACTGCCAAAATTGCGATACTTGAAAACACCAAACCCTCGCCGATTTCACTGGATGACGCTGATCAACTTTGGCGAATTTTGACGAAATAGAAGAGTAGAGCCACAGGCGCAGGGTAAGTGGCAGAAAACATTAGAGTTGTCAATTGCAGCAGTTATGGCAGCAGTTATGGCAATTGTGGCAGTTATGGCAATTGTGGCAATCGGTTTTGTTCATTCCTTCCGGATGTGGATGGTGCCGCGCTCGGTGCGCAAACGGACCTGGGGACCGCCTTTGCCTACGGTACCGCGTGCGGTGGCGTCACGGCGGCCATTGTTAATGCTGAGATCGAAATCGCTTTCGATATTGCCATTGCTGCTCTGCGCGTCCACCTGGAAGCCGGCATTTTCCGGAACGTCCACGATGATCTGGCCGCGCCGGTTATCAACGTCGATCTTGCCTAGTGGGGCTTTCAGATGGAGTTCCACCGGAGCATTGCTGTCTTCAATTTGAACGTCGCCGCCGAGTTGTTCGAGGTCGATGTTCTTGGACGAGGTCCGCAGGTGCAGCGGCCCGGCTAGTGAGTTGGCATGCAGGCTGCCTCGATCCATGGTGAGGTCACCTTCCAGACTGGCGAACTGAAGGTCGGTGCGATCGCTCTTGAAGCTCACCTGTTTAGCGACGTGCGACAACTGCGTGGTGTTCCAATAGTCTCCGTTGAGCGCAAGGGTACCAGTGATGTCTGCGATCTCGGTTTCGCGTACGCTTCCTCCCACGGTTACATTGCCGTCCACGTGCTTCACAGTCGCGTTGCCACGCTCCAGTTGAAGGGTCGTGTTGCCCTTGATGTTCTCGGCGGAAATGTTGCCCCGGTTGCTTTCCATGTCAACATTGCCGCCCCGATCGGAAACATGGATGTCGCCCCGGCGGGTCACCAGCGCGACCGGGAAATTCTTAGGTATCTCCAGATCCACGTTGAAACGTCCGTGGGTGAAGTTGCTGTTGGTCATGTCCAACAGCCACACGTTGCCTTGCAGCTCGAACTTGGGATTTGTGGCGTCATTCATGCTCTTGGCGCTGCTCTCAGAGTCGGTGGCGAGAACTTTGTGGACGACCACGTGCGTCTGGTCGTCAGGGCTGGGAGTAACGCTGAGGTCTCCGCGGCCAACCATGATCTTCACCTGCTTACCCGGCTCAATGGTTTGAGAGAAGGTATTGGTAAATTCATACCTGCCGCCGAACATGCCAAAGAAATTGTCGTCGCCAAAGTTGATTTCGTCTCCCAGCCCCGACCAGTTCACGTTCCTGGCCTTGGATGCTCCCAGGCCGATCATAATGAAGAAAACCAGAAAGACCACGCCGCCGGCGCCAATGCCGGGAGCGGCGTAGCCTTTTTGGCGGGCCCATATCTGCTCCAATAGCTTAGTGACTCCCCACACGATTAAAAGAACGGGCCAATAGCGGGAGAACCACCATCCCAGGCTGGGAATCACTCCCATGTTGCGGAGCAGAAGCAGAACGCCAATTCCGACGAGTACGAGCGGACCGAAGATGGAGTGCCGGCGATAATAAGAATTTTCGTTGCTCATGATGTCACCTGCGAATCATTTTGCTGGCTCGACTTTGGGGGCGCTGAACCGGGGAGCCCAAAGGGTTGAACGTGGCCTTCCATTGAAGCGTTGTGGCCGGCGAACAGGAAGAGGCCAATGACAATCAGGATCACGGGAAAGCTTTTCTCGAAATCCACCACTCCGAAGTTTTCCAGCAGGAAAAGAACCCCCACGGTTATCAGGATGCCCGCTCCCATAAGTCCTCGGACCCGGCATCTCTGGCATGGGCACGACCGATTTCTGATGTAGATGCTCATCCATTACTCCTTGAGGTTGCACGCGCCGTGCGTTTGAGCGCGATCCACACACCCAGGCCTATCAGCAATATCGGCCACATTCGGCCAATGTGCAGCATTCCCAGATTCCCCAGCAAGAAGAAGACCCCCAGCCCGATGAGGATTACGGCGCCGGTAGGCCCTTGATCGCCACGAACAGGCGGAACAACGTCACCGCCGGCAGGCGGAACCGCGCCGGCAGTGAAAGGCGAATCAGTACCGGTATTACCACCCGCCGGTGTGGGGGGTACCGTGGCCGCAATGGGCGGAGCTGTTTCCTGGATGCCGAAAAGGCGGTCGATTCCCAGAAGATCCGGGGCCGGCAAGCCCCTTTGCCTGTACTTTGCAGTGTTATACGCTTCAAACACCATGTAAAACCAAAAGAACGTGGTGAGCAGGCCAAACAGCGGCCCGGCGAAAGAGACATGGTCTTGAAGTGCGATCAAGCACCCAAATATCACGACATGGATAAAAGCTTTGGCAAACTGACCGTTATACATGGCCCCAACACCGGGAATCATGCCCAGCAGGGCAGCTACGGTGGGATTGGGAGCGCCCGACATCGGAGACTGCGCTAAGGGCACGCCGGCGGCAACCGGAGTTGCGCCCTGCAAGCGGGCGGCTATGCAGGATTCGCAGTAAATGGCCCCCATTACGTCGCGCTTGCATTCTTCGCATAGCGCTTTACCACAGGTGCGGCAGTAAGCCACTGCCGGGACTTGGGAATGAATAGCGCAGTTCATAGTGAGGCTCCTTGATTGCTTGACTTGGTATAAGCGATAAAGCTGTCGCCCACTTCGCGGGTATAGTCTTCGTGTTTTTCGGGGCGTCCGCTGGTATCGTTATCCCGGTTCTTGTCTTGCTTCTGCTGCTCTTTGGGTTTCTGATCGTTCTCGGGGGAACTGGCAGCTTTTCTCAATTCGCGCACGCGCGATTGGATTTCATAGACGAAACGCATGTTTTCGTAATACTTCACTACTTTTGCTTCCACCTGGGTCAGCTGCAGTACCACAGCTTTGCTGACGGAGCTGGGCCTCAGATCCAGATTGGCGAGGTCCTTGATTCTTACCCCCGCCAGCGAAAGCGTGATGGAGAGAGAAAAGAAGGCCATGGCGAAAGATGTGACAAAGCGGGGATGGGCAGCGCCACTGGCAATCGGACGGATCGAGTTCCACACGTTCCGTAGCCAGCCGGACACAATGCCCAGTGCTTTGGCCCGCTGTTGTTCCTCGGCGGCAGTCATGGTTGTGGCTGCCAGAATATTGTGCAGAAGATTTTTGGGAGGTTCTACTTCTTCCAGGTTGCGCAGCCACTCCATCCCCTCCTGGGCCTCGGCAAACATCGGCCCGCAGACCAGGCAGCTCCGGCTATGGATCTCGAAGCCCTGCCGGATCTCTTCCGGCAGGTGCCCTTCCAGGGCCTCTGCCAGCAGCGCTTCGAACTGGCTGCACTGAATCTCGGATTGGGACTTTCTGTTATCCATTGCCTACCTGTCTTTTATTACGAGAAAGTAATCTCGCAAGTTCCATTCTTCCTCTGTTTATTCGGGACTTGACTGTCCCCTCCGGCACCCTGAGGACGTGGGCGATTTCCTTGTAATCCATGTCTTGCAAGTCTCTAAGAATCACTGCTTCCCGCAGGTCCGGCGAGAGGTGCCCCAGCGCCTGTTGCACCATTTTTTGGGTCTCTTTGCTGGCCAGCCGGTCGTCCGGGCTCGGCGCCTGGTCTTCCAGCCGGTCACCCAGGGACAAAGAATCTTCTTCTTCCCGAAGCCCGGCGTCAATGGATTCCGTAAGGCGGTCCTGACGGCTCCGGCGGAAATGGTCCACAAGCAGGTTCCGGGTCAGCGTGGTCAGCCAAGTGGTGAAAGCTCCTTTGTCAACGTCATACGATGCCAGGGTGCGATAGACCTTTATAAAGACCTCCTGGGTAAGATCCTGAGCGTCGTCTGGAGAGCTGGTAAACCGGTAACAGAGGTTATAGATGCGGCGGTTGTGCAGGCGCACAATCTCCTCCCACGCCGTGGCGTCGCCGGCCAGGCATCGGCGGACCAAGAGCCCTGTGTGCTGCTGGTCGTCCAAGCAGTCCCCCCGCCTCACAGTACGTTGAAAATGATGTTCCAGTTCCAAGGTTTACAGCAGACGATGCACGGGAAGCAAATTGGGTGATTGGGGGAGAAGCAAATCGGGTGATCACTCCGGCGCGCCTCAGTGCAGGCTATTCATCGCGTGATCGGAGACTGAATGGGTGAAAGCACCCAGGGCTTGGCTTAGATGAGGCCGACTCTACTCGCAGCCCGCTGGTTTAGCCAGAAGCTAGGAGCCAGAAGCTAGCAGCTGTATTCACTCCGAGGTAAAGTAATCCACTGCGACCGGGCTTTCGAACAGCGAATAATCGCGGGTGACGACGGTGATGCCGGTCTCGGTGACCACAAAATTCTTAGCGTCGAGTTCCGGGTCGTAGCCGATGATTGTGCCCTCCGGGATATGTACGTCGCGGTCAACAATGGCGTTTCGAATGCGGCAATGACGGCCAATATTTACGTGGGAAAAAATTATGCTGGATTCCACTTCAGAGTAGGAGTTGATCCTTACGTCCGGGGAGAGCACGCTGGTTTTGACGCTGCCGCCGGAAACAATGCATCCGGCGGAGACAATTGAATCAATGGCAGTACCCGTGCGTCCCGGCTCGCCGAATACGAATTTGGCCGGCGGATACTGGCGCTGATGCGTGCGGATGGGCCAGGCCTCGTCGTAAAGATTAAACACAGGCGAGACTGCCACCAGGTCCATGTTGGCTTCGTAATAGGCTTCCAGCGTGCCTACATCACGCCAATAGAGAGCTTCTTTCTTGTTTTCATCGATAAAATTGAAAGAATAGATTTTGTACTGGTCGAGGATCTTAGGCAGAATGTCCTTGCCAAAGTCATGGGAAGAGCTGGGGTCTTCAGCGTCTTTCAATAACACCGGCAGCAGCACGTCCGTATTGAACACGTATACGCCCATAGAGCCGGAAACCATCTCCGGGTTATAAGGCGAGCGAAGTTGAGTGACCCGCGGCTTCTCCTCAAACCCATTGATCCGGCCGTCATGATCGATCTCCATCACACCAAAGCGATAGGATTCGTGAGGAGGGATGAGGATGGTAGCAAGAGTCACATCCGCTCCGGCGTCAATATGCTGGTCCAGCATGAGCTGGTAGTTCATCTTGTAGATGTGATCACCGGAGAGGATGAGCACGTGCCTGGGTTGCTCGCTGCCGATGGAGTAGATGTTCTGGTACACGGCGTCGGCTGTGCCCAGATACCAGTTATCGCTGACCCGCTTCATCGGCGGCATGATTTCAATGAATTCGCCCAGTTCCCGCGCTACCACCGACCCCCAGCCTTCGCGAATATGGCGGTTCAACGAAAGCGCTTTATATTGTGTGAGGATATAGACCTTGCGCAGGTCCGAATTAATGCAGTTGGAGAGGGTGACATCGATAATGCGGTAGGCTCCCCCAAATGTGACGGCCGGCTTGGCGCGATCACGGGTGAGGGGATAAAGGCGTTCTCCGGCGCCACCTGCTAACAACACTCCCAAGGTATTTCTCATAGAGAGGCTCCGCAATCTACTGCTCGGCGGTGGTGAAAAGTCAGGGTACGAGCGTGGCTCACATCTCCTTAAGAACTAGATGCTATCAGAAAAAGAAATAGCGCTGCAGGGCTGCCGGGCGCGGTTTGCGGTGGAAGTTCCTAGACGGCATCTTCCACGCTGATGCGTAGAGATTTGAGGAAACGAACATCGTTAGCGTTGATGGCAAGTTCCGGAGGCTCTCCATTCCTGGTGCGCATGCTGACCAGTTCCGGCGCGGCCGGCACAGATTCGTCATTCTTGCGGTTGAACCCGATGGTAGCTTCCAGCACCAGAAAGATGTCGTACCCCTGTTCTTTGATCTTGGCAATCACCTGTGCGATCTGCTCTGACTCGGAAAGCGAGCCGTTAATAGCCTCCCCGAGTTCCTTCATCAGTCGTTTTAGTCGCGTATCCACAATTGCGCTCCCTTGTCTGATGCTGGTCAGACTTACTTAATTTGGATGCCGAACGGGGCATAGCTGTTTCACTTCTTTTGAGCGGTATCTCTCGATTTTCACTGTACAATAAACTCCACATGACCAACATTTCCATCCTGAAGAACTCTGCAAAGGCTCTCACGCGGAGTCGCCTCGGCTATGCGCTCTTCAGCGGCGCCAAGGCGTTGACAGTTTCGTTTGCCCGTACATTCTATTCGCTTTGGCTGGAAATAGTGGGACTTCTGGCTGCGGTATTCGCGTTCCGCGTCGCTGCCGAACTGCTCAAGATATATCGGGCGTCCGGGCTTTCCGGCGACCCGAAACGATTCTGGGTGACCTTGGCGGTTACGCTGTTTTGCCTCTGGTTCAGTGTAAGCTCCTTCCTGAAAGCGCGCCGGATCAAGAAGCACACGCACAACGCAGCAGCGCCGGGTGGACCATCAATTTAATCCGGACGCTTCTAGATCCCTAGACCCTAGACCTAGACCTAAGACCTAAGATGGCCGAAGATCTAAAAAACGAACCTCGGGTTGGAGAGCTGAAGACCATTGATCCCCAACCCCTGTACACGCCTGCCAATCTTGAGGGCTGGGACTATGACCGCGACGTAGGCTATCCAGGCGAGTTCCCGTTCACCCGGGGCGTGCAGCCCACCATGTATCGTGGACGCCTCTGGACCATGCGCCAGTATGCCGGCATGGGCGATGCGGAAGAATCCAACAAGCGATACAAGTATCTCCTGGCCAACGGAACTGCCGGGCTCTCCGTGGCCTTTGATCTTCCTACTCAGATCGGCATGGACTCGGACCATGCCATGGCAGCGGGCGAGGTGGGCAAGGTAGGGGTGGCCATTGATTCCATCGAAGATATGCAGAGGCTGTTCGACGGTATCGATCCGGAAAAAGTCTCTACCTCCATGACCATCAACGCTACGGCCAGCATTCTTCTGTCACTTTATATTGCTACGGCCAAGCGATCAGGGGCCAACATTTCCAAGCTCAGCGGCACGGTGCAAAATGACATTTTGAAGGAATACATTGCCCGTGGCACTTACATTTTTCCACCGCAGCAGGCCATGCGCATTATTACCGACATGTTCGCATTCGCTAACGAGCATGTCCCCGAGTGGAACATCATTTCCATCTCTGGCTATCACCTGCGCGAAGCCGGTTGCACCGCGGTGCAGGAAGTGGCTTTCACGCTGGCCAATGCCATTGCCTATGTACAAACAGCAATTCGGGCGGGACTCGATATTGACCGCTTTGCTCCACGACTGTCTTTCTTTTTCAACGCGCACAACAATTTTCTGGAGGAAGTAGCCAAGTACCGCGCTGCCCGGCGGCTATGGGCCAGAATTGTGAAAGAGCGTTTCCACGCCCGCAACGAGCGCTCCATGATGCTGCGTTTTCACACGCAGACGGCAGGATCGACTTTGACGGCGCAGCAACCGGAAAACAACATTGTGCGTACGGCCATCCAGGCCATGGCAGCAGTTCTGGGCGGAACACAATCTCTGCATACCAACTCCTTTGATGAAGCGTTGGGCCTGCCGACGGAGGAATCGGTGCGCGTGGCGTTGCGTACCCAGCAGATCATCGCCTATGAAACCGGCGCCCCCAATACCGTTGATCCTCTGGCTGGGTCGTATTACATCGAGTCTTTGACCAACGAGATCGAGGACCGCGCCAAGGTCTACCTGGAAAAGATCAATGCCATGGGTGGCACTCTGCGCGCCATTGAACTGGGATATATCCAGCAGGAGATCCAGGACGCCGCTTATGACTTTCAACAGACCGTCGACCGCCTCGAAACGGTAGTTGTCGGCGCCAACCGGTTCCAGCAGGAACAGGAAAAATCCATCGCTATCCAGCGCATTGATGAGGCGTTGGAGCGCAAGCAGGTGGAGCGAGTACGAGCTTTACGCGTCCGCCGGGATAAAACCGCATGGGAAGCAGCCATCCGCAAAGTTGAAGATGCGGCCCGTTCCGGTGACAACCTGATGCCCCACATCATCTACGCGGTAGAGAACTACTGCACTGTCGGCGAGATTTCAGACGCTCTGCGTCGGGTGTTTGGTGAATATCAGGAAACGATAGTGATTTGATCGCCGGTCGGTGTTCCGTCCGGGACGATGCCTTGCTTGCCTAACGGCCTCCAGATAATTCTAGCGATTGTCGAACGAGTCACAGGCTTCCGGCATTCCAATATTGGAAGGCAGTGGACGGCGCACAATGACCGAGCGGTCCCGTTCATACCGCGTGATCACAGCGGTTGAATTTTCCCCTGTCGGACCAGTTTTAATGAAACAGGACTCAACAGGAATCAGCCGCGGCCAGTAGGGTCTATCCTTGCTCTCGCTCTCGATTCGATACTCGTCCCACAAAGGGTTCACTGGACCGATGCTGTAGGAGATGATTCGACCGCGCTTCGAGTCGGCCCGGAGATGATAGAGAAGCTCAAGTTGCTCGGTTAAAAATCCCTTTTGGAAACTACGGGTGGCCGGGTCGAAGAGCCATACGCAGTAACGGCTCCACGAGGCGCCGAACTCTCGCGGCCCTTTAAGATCTGGATACCCATCCAGGTTGAGGTCTTCGGTCTCGAAGTGAGTGACAAATTGCTCGGCCGCACCTTTGATTTCAAGATCGGAGGGATTGGAGATGCCCTGGAGCAGCGGACACGTTAGAGTCTGGACAAGAGCTTTCGAACCACCCCGTACCTCCACCAGACCCTCTCTCCCCTTGGCGGAAATGCGGAGCGTATAGCTGGGCTGACCTGAAGCGGCCCCGACCTGTAACGTTCGACTAGCATTCTCGCCAGATGTCTGAGGGGACGAGAAGCCATTTGGTCGAAGGGAAGTGCAGAGCACTAGAAGAGCGATTTGCGCGGTACGCCAGGACATCATTGACCTCCGAAATTAGAAAATCACTAGGCCGCGAGAGTTATATACTTTAACGAAACTATCGGTGGCTTATGGGTCTTTAGAAAGCTTCCAGGAAAGCCAAGCAAGCAATTTGCAGGCCACCTACGAGCATCGCGTTTTGATTGCACGTACGAAAAACATCGTGTCATTCTGGACTCGCACTGTGTCGGAATTGAAACATCGCCGTGTTGGAACTGGCACAGGATCTGGTCGCTGATATTGCACCCACTACATGGCCCTTACTTTTGGTAGGACTCCTCCCTCCGGATCGGAATGGAAAATCCTTAGAAAGGCAGTGGTTACCAGAAGTACATGCCCCAAAAGCCTGAAAACGTTACTCCTTAGCTAACAATTCTGGATTGACAATTTATGTCACCCAGCATACGATTCGGGGCTAGGAAGCTTTTTCTGCGACTGGCCACCCCCGAGCCCTTCGAGAAGCGCAATTTTCACCTAATTTCACAGCCAGGAATCAGCGGGATATGTCTCAGCGACTAGGCGATCTTCTTGTCCGAGAGAAGATCATCACTCCAGATCAGCTCGAAAAGGCGCTGAAGGCGCAACGAGACGCTGGCCCCAGCGCCCGTTTGGGTTCCGTCCTGGTGCATTTAGGTTTTGTAAGCGACGAAGAAGTCACAAACTTTCTCTCCCGGCAGTACGGCGTCCCCGCCATTAATCTCCAATACTTCGAAATTGATTCCTCCGTAGTCAAGCTGATTCCGGAAGAGACCGCCAAACGGTACCAGATTCTGCCGCTCAGCCGTGTAGGCGCGTCGTTGACCATCGCCATGGTGGATCCCACCAACGTGTTTGCCATGGACGACATCAAGTTCATGACCGGTTTCAACATCGAGCCGGTGGTGGCCTCGGAATCGGCCATCATGGATGCGATTGACAAGGCCTATAGCCATCCGGTTGCGGAAGAAAACGTCGATGATCTGCTGGCATCCATGGGCGAAGAGCCGGATGTGGAGTTGCAGGCTGAACAGGACCAGATGGATCTCTCGGAGCTGGAGAAATCCGCCGATGAGGCGCCCATCGTCAAGCTGGTGAACATTATTCTCACAGATGCTGTGAAGCGCGGAGCCAGCGACATCCATGTTGAGCCCTACGAGAAAGAATACCGGGTGCGATTCCGTATTGATGGCGTGCTGCAGCACATCATGTCGCCTCCCATGAAGCTCAAAGACGCCATTACTTCGCGCATCAAGATCATGTCCAAAATGGACATCAGCGAAAAGCGCCTTCCCCAGGACGGGCGCATCATGTTGAAGATGCAGATTGGCGGGAAGAAAAAGCAGCTTGATTTTCGCGTGAATTGCCTGCCTACCTTGTGGGGAGAGAAAGTGGTTCTGCGGCTGCTCGACAAAGAGAATCTGCGGCTGGACATGACCAAGCTGGGCTTTGAGCCGGAGTCGCTGGAAAAATTCCAGCGCGCAGTGCTTAAGCCTTACGGCATGGTCCTGGTGACCGGACCCACCGGTTCCGGCAAGACCAATACTTTGTATTCTTCCATCTCGCTGCTCAATAAGCCGGACACCAACATCCTGACGGCCGAAGATCCAGTGGAGTTCCAGTTGCACGGGGTGAACCAGGTGCAGATGAAAGAATCCATCGGTTTGAACTTTGCGGCGGCACTGCGCGCTTTTCTGCGGCAGGATCCCAATATCATCCTAGTGGGTGAGATACGCGATTTTGAGACGGCGGAAATTGCCATTAAGGCTTCGCTCACCGGGCACCTGGTGCTTTCCACGCTTCATACTAATGGCGCGCCCGAAACCATCAGCCGGCTGATGAACATGGGCATCGAGCCGTTTCTGGTGGCCACGGCCGTTCACCTGATCTGCGCGCAACGACTGGTGCGCCGTATCTGTTCGGAGTGCAAAGAACAGGTACCGATGTCGCCCCAGGCGCTCATGGAGGCGGGGTTCGGCGCCGAAGAGTCGAAGACCGTCAAGATCTACAAAGGCAAGGGCTGTAGCACCTGCAACGGCAGCGGATACAAGGGACGGGCCGGCCTCTATGAAGTCATGGAAGTGGATGACGAAATACGCGAGCTTATTCTGATTGGGGCGTCCGCGACCGAATTGAAAAAGAAAGCCATGGAGCGGGGCATGATTACACTGCGCCGCAGTGGGTTGAGAAAAGTAATGGATGGAGTAACGACCCTGGAAGAAATTGCCCGGGAAACCATTCACTAGTTGCATGAAGGGAATGCCGCGAAGTCATGAATGTAACATTGAGTGATCTGCTGAAAAAGATGCTGGAGCTGAATGGCAGCGATCTCCACATCACTACCAATTCTCCGCCGCAGGTGCGTGTCCACGGGCACCTCCAGCCGTTGGATATGCCTCCTTTGACTCCGGCCGAAACCAAGCAACTGGCCTACAGCGTGCTCACCGACGCGCAAAAGCACCGGTTCGAAGAAAATCTGGAGTTGGACTTCTCCTTCGGGTTGAAAGGGCTGGCGCGCTTTCGCGGCAACTGTTTCAACCAGCGAGGAGCGGTCGGCGCCGTGTACCGCGTGATCCCGTTTGAGATCAAGGCCTTTAACCAGTTGAATCTGCCCCCGATCGTTTCCAAGCTGTGCGATAAGCCGCGCGGCCTCATTCTGGTGACCGGGCCTACGGGTTCGGGCAAGTCCACCACGTTGGCCGCTATGCTCGACAAAATCAACACCGAGCGGCACGACCACATTATTACCATTGAAGATCCAATTGAGTTCGTGCACCAGAACAAGAGCTGCCTGGTCAACCAGCGCGAGGTCCACTCCGACACCAAGTCGTTCTCCGACGCTCTGCGCGCCGCACTCCGCGAAGACCCGGACGTGGTGCTTATCGGCGAAATGCGTGATCTGGAAACCATTGAATCGGCGTTGCGAATTGCGGAAACCGGCCACCTTACCTTTGGCACGTTGCACACGAACTCGGCAGCCTCCACTATCAATCGTGTGATTGACGTTTTCCCTTCGCATCAGCAATCCCAGATCCGGGCCCAGCTTTCTCTGGTGCTGGAAGGCATCTTGTGTCAATCGCTGTTGCCCAAGGTGGGCGGGGCCGGCCGCTGCATGGCCATGGAAATTCTGGTGCCCAACGCCGCCGTTCGCAATTTGATCCGTGAAGACAAGATTCACCAGGTTTACTCGGCCATGCAGTCCGGCCAGGACAGGTTTGGAATGCAGACCTTTAATCAGTCTCTGGCCACGCTGTATTACCAAAAACAGATCACGCTCGATGTCGCATTGTCACGCTCGTCATTTCCCGACGAGTTGCAGGACATTATCAATCGTGGGGTGATGGCGCCAAAGACGGCCGCGGCGCCAGCGCGAAAGTGATGAGATAGAAAACGGTCCTCGGACTGTAGCCACAAAGAACGAGAGGAGTTTTTCGATATGCCGGTATTTACATACAAGGGAACGGACGCGCAAGGTAAATCGATCTCTGGGCAAAGAGAAGCCGACAACAAGGCCCACTTGCAGAATCTCCTACGCCGGGAGCGCATTACCCCGAAAGCCATCAAGGAGAAGGGCAAGGAATTCAACCTGCCTACTTTCGGCTCCGGCAAAGTGGCCACCAAAGACATCGCCATTTTCTTCCGTCAGTTTTCGGTAATGATTGATGCCGGCCTGCCGCTCGTCCAATGCCTGGAAATTCTTGCCGGGAACCAGGAAAACGCCGCTTTTCAGAAGTGCCTGACGGGAGTCCGCACTACCGTTGAGGGCGGTTCCACCCTCTCCAACGCCATGCGTAACTATCCCAAGGTCTTTGATGACCTCACGACCAACATGATTGAGGCGGGCGAAGCCGGCGGTATTCTGGATGTCATCCTGCAACGGCTGGCAGTCTACGTGGAAAAAGCGGTCAAGCTGAAGGCCGCGGTCAAATCAGCTCTCATCTATCCGGTCTCGGTCATAACTATCGCTGCTTTGGTGGTGGGTTTGCTGCTCAAATTTGTGGTGCCTATCTTTGCCAACATGTTCAGCGGTATGGGTGTCGAGTTGCCACTGGCGACCAGGATCGTCGTGAACTTGAGCACCATTGTGGGATGGGGCTGGCCGTTTCTGATTATAGGACTGATAATGATGTTCGTCGGCGTTCATTATCTCCGCAAAAACCCCAGAGGCCGCTACCTGTTCGACAAATTTCTGTTGAGCCTGCCGGTGCTCGGCCAAGTGCTTCGTAAGATTGCCGTAGCGCGCTTTACCCGGACGCTTGGAACGTTGATCACCTCCGGCGTTCCCATTCTTGAAGGCCTGGCGATCACCGCCCGCACCTCCGGAAACGCGGTGCTGGAAGATGCGCTGATGAAGGTGCGCAAAGCGGTGGAAGAGGGCCGCACTATTGTCGACCCATTGAAGGAAAGCGGCGTCTTCCCCAACATGGTGACCCAGATGATTGGCGTGGGCGAGGCCACTGGTGCAAT
Organism: Candidatus Solibacter sp.; assembly: GCA_035569515.1. Lineage (GTDB taxonomy): Bacteria > Acidobacteriota > Terriglobia > Terriglobales > Acidobacteriaceae > Angelobacter. Next base: position 16,439 of record DATMMY010000095.1, read on the forward strand.
GGATGCCATGCTCCAGAAAATTGCCGATTTCTATGAAGACGAAGTCGATGCGGCCACCAAGAACCTGCTCACCCTGATGGAGCCGATCATGATTGGCGTTCTGGGCGTAGTGGTGGGCGGCATCGTCATTTCGCTGTACCTGCCATTGTTCTCAATGATCGCAAAACTGTCCTAGCAAGGAAAGAGTACCGGGCGCGTTCGATAGAGTTACGGGCATAGAGGCCGTACAGGAAATCGCGGGAACCCAAACGGGTCGGGGAGGGGCTCCTTCACCTGGGTTGAGGGCGCAGCTTTTTCTGCTCGCAGCAGGCCTCGCCCTGCCTTCATGAGACTTCGGTGCCTTTTAGGCGGGGCCGCTTATTTAACAACTAGAGACTGCATGGAAGAAACTAAGTTCAACGAAAGATCATGGCTGGCATGGCTTGTAAAAGTCCGTGTCGTCATCATCTCTTTTCTGCTTGCGGTTGAACTCCTGATCATTGATTTCACTCCCAACCATGTTCCTACAGCGATGTTTGTCTCCATCGTGATGGTCTGGTTCTCGGTCTCGGTTTTTCTCACTTTCCTTCAGTCTCTCTGGCGCGAATACAAGATGCAGGCCATTACCCAGATATTCACGGACCTTGCATTTACCACGGCCGTGGTCTACGTGACCGGAGGCATTGATACCTTTTTTAACTTCCTTTACCCGCTGGTGATCATTGTTGCCAGCATTCTGTTGCCGCGTTATTGGGCTTACCTGACTGCCGCGGTCTCTTTCATCCTGTTCGGGTTACTGCTGGAACTTTCATATTTTGAGAAGATTCCGTCGTATCAAGTCTCCCCTCACGGCGATCTAAAGTCGCTCCAGGCCGTGATTCTGATCAATTTCTTCGCTTATTTAACTGTGGCCCATCTGGCCAGCGCACTCACGGCCAAGCTCCGGCAGACCGGACTTGAACTGGAAGGCAAGAGCGGAGAACTGTTGAGCCTGCAGGCACTGCATGAGAATGTGATTCATTCCATCCGCAGCGGCCTCATCACCACAGATCTCCATGGCCGAGTGACACTGCTGAACGCGCCCGGACAAAAGTTGTTGCAGCGCACGGCCACTGCCGCTTATGGAAGGTACATTTCCGAGCTTTTTGTCGACCGCTTGCCGAAAGTCGATTCCTCTGCCACCCAGGGCGAGGTGCGAGGACTTACACCCGCGGGCGAGGAAAAGACCTTTGGCATGACCGCCACTCCGCTGAGCGTACCGAACCGTGGAATTATCGGCTACGTGTATACGTTTGAAGACCGCACCGAAATTCGGCGGCTGGAACGCGAGGTCCGCATGAGGGACCGCTTGGCTGCTGTGGGCCGTCTGGCCGCCGGTATTGCTCATGAGATCCGCAATCCCCTGGCTTCCATCTCCGGTTCGATCGATGTGCTTTCGCGGGTCTCCCCGTTTAACGATGACCAGAAGACGTTGGTGAATATTATTACCCGCGAGTCGAAGAGACTGAATCTCATCATCTCCGATTTTCTCATCTACTCCAGGGAAAAAAGTTACAAGCTTTCCCGCGCGGATGTGATTCCGCTGCTCGAAGATACGCTGGTTCTGTTGCAGAACCGCTCGCAGTGCGCCGGCCTCAAGATCGTCAAACAGTTTGCCGCGCCCCAGGCATTTGCGGTCGTGGACAGTGACAGAATGAAGCAGGTTTTTTGGAACCTTCTGGAGAACGCGGTCCGGGCGATGTCCCAGCAGGGCACCATCACCGCGTCGGTGCGCGCGGTGGAGGACAAATGGAGAATAGGAATTCGGGACACCGGGACCGGGATTCAGGCACAGCAGATGGAGAAAATCTTTGAGCCCTTCCAGTCTCAATTTGAGGGCGGCACAGGGCTGGGTCTTGCGATTGTGTATCAGATCGTTCAGGCGCATGGCGCCAAGATCTCCGTCCAGTCCGAACCCGGCAAGGGTGCGGAATTTATTCTGGAGATACTGCGCGCCTCCGAAACGAAAGAGGTAGAGCCTTCCGAAACGGCCGCTGCGGGGGCGTCGCATGGCTAGCATTCTTGTTTGTGACGACCAGCGCTCCATCTGCGAGATGCTTGATATCTCCTTGCGTCGCGATGGCCACAGGGTAGAAACCGTGAACGCCGGGGAAGCCGCCAAGAAAAAGCTGAGCTCCGCAAATTATGAGGTGCTGATTACCGACATCAAAATGCCTCAGACCGACGGTATTGAGGTTCTGCGGTTTGCCCGTCAGGTCTGTCCTGAAACGTCCGTCATTCTCATCACCGCCGTTGAAGACTATGAGGCAGCAGTGCAGGCAGTCAGGGGCGGGGCCTTCGATTACATTCACAAAGGACCGGGGCTGCTGGAAGAGTTGAAAATCTCCGTGGGCCGGGCAGTCGAATCATTGCTCCTTCGCCGTCAGAACTTCGCTTATAAACGCGATGCAGCCAGCCGCAATTCCCTCGAAAACATCATCGGGAACAGTCCCGCCATTACAAAACTCAAGGAAACGATCCGGACGATAGCCGCTACCGGCAGTACCGTCCTGATCTATGGCGAGAGCGGGACTGGCAAAGAGTTGGTGGCGCGGGCCGTCCATGCCAGTTCGCCACGGGCTTCCGAGCCTTTCGTATCCATCAATTGCGGGGCGTTTCCGGAGACGTTGCTGGAAAGCGAGTTGTTTGGCTACGTAAAGGGCGCATTCACCGGCGCCAATAACAACAAGCGCGGTCTCTTTGAGATAGCCGCAGGAGGGACGGTTTTTCTCGATGAGATCGGCGAGATGAGCGTTGCAATGCAGGTGAAGCTGCTGCGAGTGCTGCAAGAAAGAAGCATTCGTCCCGTGGGCGGAGCTCAAGAGAGCCCGATCGACGTTCGCGTGATCGCTGCCACCAACCGGGACCTGAAGCAGATGGTAGCCGATCACCTGTTTCGCGAGGACCTTTATTACAGGGTAAGCGTGATTCCTATTTCCGTTCCGCCTCTGGGGGAGCGCCGGGACGATATCGCGCAGCTGGCCCAGCACTTCCTGAAAAAATATTCGCTCGCCGCGCAGAAAACCATCGGCAAGATACATCCCGATTCGCTGTCCGCTTTGCGCTCCTACAGTTGGCCGGGCAACGTACGCCAGTTGGAGAACGCGATTGAGAGAGCTGTTGCCATGGAGACGACTCACGAACTCAATGTCGATCTCGAACCGGACGCCCCCAAGGCGCGCGCTGCGGCTGCCGGGGCCCAAAACGGTTTCGCAACCAGTGTTCCGGCCGAAGGGCTTGACTTTGGAACTTACGTAGCGGGAATTGAGCGCTCGTTGATCGAGTCCGCGCTGCAGCAGGCCGGCGGTGTACAGACCCGCGCCGCCGAGCTATTGAAAGTCTC
>DATMMY010000096.1:0-6267 GCA_035569515.1 Candidatus Solibacter sp.
GCCATCATCGAGCAGTTCACGGTGAATGCAAATACCAGCGGCCAATACGTGGTCCAGTTTACCTCGGTAGTAAATCAATCTCTGCTGAGTGGAATTGAGGTTCAGTGATGCGACGAAGCTTTCTCATTTTGTCATCCTGAGGCGCGTTTTTGCGCCGAAGAGCTTGCCCTGAGGTTCTCCGAAGGGACCTATGCATTCGAGTGCGCTACCAAGTCTTTTAGGGATGGCACGAGTTCACTAGCGTCGAAACGCCCGTGAATTGCACCAATTCCGGAACCGCTTTTGGAAAATTATTGGCGCTCCACCGAACCTTTGAAGAGACAAGAGAGGTAAATGCGATGAAAACTTTGATCTTGCGTTCGGCCATGTTGCTGCTTGCAGTCGTCTCCACATTCGCCCAGGTTAACGTCACCACACAGCACAATGACCTGGCGCGGACCGGACAGAACCTCAATGAGACCGTACTGACTCCATCGAATGTAAATGTGAACCAATTCGGTTTGTTCTTCAAGGCCCCGGTGGATAACCAGGTCTACGCGCAACCGCTGTACCTGGCAAATGTGAGCATTAGCGGAGGCACGCATAATGTGGTTTACGTCGCAACCACCAGCAATAGCGTTTACGCTTTCGACGCCGACACGGGAACTCAGTTCTGGCAGGTGAACCTCGGTACCCCGATCGCCAACACAGATTATGGCGCGGGTTGCGTGGATATCAACGGCAAGGCCGGCATCGTCGGCACGCCGGTGATCGATCCGGCGACGGGAACACTCTATGTGGTGAACTCTCTCAACAATGGCGGCGCATTTTCCTTTATGCTGCACGCGCTCAGCACCACCACTGGGGCGGACAAGGCTGGCAGCCCGGTCCAGATCACCAACAGCGCCTTGACTCCACTCTTACAGAACCAAAGAGCGGCGCTGGCGCTCTCCAACGGCAACGTCCTCGTCCCCTTCAGCTCTCACTGCGACATGGGCTCCTATCACGGGTTTCTGTTTTCCTTCAACGCGTCGACTCTGGCGCAGATCGCGGTCTTCAACACCTCTCCCACGGGTGGCGGCAACAGCCTCTGGATGTCAGGACAAGGCCCAGCGGTCGACTCCGCCAATAACATTTATTTCGGGACCAGCAATGGCACATGGGATGGAGTTTCCAATTTCAGCGAGAGCTTCATCAAGCTCAACCCTAATCTCACGCTGGCCGACTGGTTTACCGCGGGAAACCACGCCAACCTGGACGGAGGCGATCTGGATCTCGATACTTCCGGGCCGCTGCTCATCCCGCCTGGAAACCGCCTGGTCATGGTAGGCAAATCAGCGACCGGCTATCTGGTCAACTCCGCTAACCTGGGACATCTTGGTGATGCCACGGCTGTGCAGACCATCACGCTTGGCGGGGCCCTGCATGGCAGCGCGATCTATTGGAACGGCGCAGTGAACGGCCCTGAGGTTTACATGTGGGCTCAGAGCGATAAGCTGAAGGCCTTCCAGTTCAACGGTAACACTTTAAACACGCCTAACTTCCAGACCGGTCCGGATTTTATCGGCGGCGAACCAGGCGCCTATCTTTCGCTCTCTGCCAACGGCAACACCAACGGCATTGTGTGGGCCAATGCAGTCCTCAGCGGGGATGCAAACCACGGCACCATCCCTGGTGTGCTGAGGGCGTTTGACGCCGGCAATGTCGCCACCGAACTTTACAACAATCAACAGAGCGCCGGTCGAGATAGCTGCAACAACTTCGCCAAGAATGGCTACCCCACCATCGCCAACGGAAAGGTATATCTCGGCAGCTTCGGCACCGCAGACGCGGGCAGCGGACAATTGTGCGTCTATAGCGTGCTTCCCACAAATTGCACTGTACCCACGGCTCCGACGGGGTTGAATGCCACGGCGGTTTCCAGCAGTCAGATCAACTTGAACTGGACGGCGGGCACCTCCAACTGCCCAGTCAGCTATAACGTTTTCCGCAGCACCACGCCTGGATTTACACCTTCCGCGAGCAACCAGATTGCCAGCGCGATCTTTGCTACCACGTACTCCGACCCCACGGCTGTGGCGTCAACGGCCTACAACTATGTGGTGGAGGCGTCCACGTTAGCAGGCGCCTCCGGGCCGTCAAACCAGGCCAGCGTAACCACCCCAACGGGCTTGGCAGCATTTGCGATCAACTCCGGAGGCAGCGCAGCCGGTAACTTCGTGGCGGACGTTGATTTTAACGGAGGCGGCGCTTCTGCCACCGGCAACGCCATTGATACCTCTGCGGTCACCAATCCTGCTCCCCAGGCCGTCTACCAGAGCGAACGCTTTGGGAACTTCACCTACACCATCCCCGGCTTCAATCCCGGCGCTCCTTACACGGTGCGGCTGCACTTTGCCGAATTCTTCTGGAGCATGGCCGGGCAGCGCGTGTTCAATGTCACGCTCAACGGCACACAGGTTTTGACCAACTTCGATATCATCGCTGCTTCCGGAGCCAAGAACAAAGCAATCGCCGAACAGTTCACGGCCAATGCAAACGCCAGCGGACAGTTCGTCATCCAGTTTGTAACGGTCAAAGACAACGCCAAGATCAGCGGCATTGAGATCACCAGCAGCGGCAGTTGCAACGCGCCCACTGCTCCAACGGGACTGAATGCTACAGCCGCGTCCAGCAGCCAAATCAACTTGACCTGGAACGCGAGCACCTCAAACTGTCCTGTAACCTACAAAGTGTTCCGCAGCACGACCTCAGGATTCACGCCCTCCGCCAGCAATCAGGTCGCCAGCGGGATAGCCCCCACGTCGTTCTCAGACACCGGTCTGGCTGCCTCCACCGCGTATTTCTATTTAGTGGAAGCCACCAACTCCGGCGGGACCAGCGCGCCGTCGAATCAGGCCACGGCCACCACGCAAGCCCCGACCGGGTTTCTCCAGATCAACTCCGGCGGCCCGGCCGTGAGTCCGTTCATTGCCGATGTTGACTTTACCGGCGGTGCGACCATTAATCACGCCAACACCATTGATTTGAGTGGAGTAACCAACCCGGCCCCGATGGCTGTCTATCAGTCCGCGCGCATCGGCAATTTCTCTTACACGCTCCCCGGTTTTGCCGCGGGATCGACCCACACAGTGCGGCTGCACTTTGCCGAAACCTTCTTCGCCGCCGCCGGCTCCCGCACTTTCAACGTAAGCATTAATGGCACGCAGGTGCTGACCAATTTTGATATCTTTGCAACTGCAGGCGCCAAAAATAAGGCCCTGGTCGAACAGTTCACGGTGAACGCCAACACCAGCGGCCAATACGTGATCGTGTTCACCACGGTAGTCAACAACTCCCTGGTTAGCGGGATCGAGGTGCGATAGACGAACTCACCCTCGATGCTGTTATGCAGGCCTTGATTTGAAAGGGCACGGCTTCAGCCGTGCCGTATGTGGCGAAAAATATTCGGGCTTTAGCCCCCGAGGTAACAATTCTGGTGGCCAAGGACTTTCTCCGTCTCGTCGTCTGTCTCATGTTGTCGGCAGCATTGACCGCAGCTGCCCAAAACCGGACAGGCGAACTCAGACTCGGCGTCACCGATCCGGCGGGCTCGGTGCTCCAGGCGCATTGCGAAATCGTCAGCCACGCCAACCATTTCCTGCTGGAGTTCGAAACCAACACCGAAGGCGAGTACACAGCCAAAGAGCTTCCGTTTGGAAGCTACAAACTCACAGTGCAGCACCCTGGATTTGCTCCCTTTGCCGCGCTGGTTGAGGTTCGCTCGCAGGTCCCAACCACATTTCGGGTCTCGCTCACTGTGGCCTCGCGCAACGAGAGCATGACGGTCACAGCAGCGGACACTCTTCTGGATAAGACCAATACGGGGACCGCTTACACCATGGGAAGGCTGACGCTCCAGAACTGGGTGTCAACCACGTCCGGACGCGATGCGATTGATGTAGTGCAGGAGCAGCCCGGATGGCTTCTCGAAGCCAATGGCGTACTGCATCCTCGCGGTTCCGAGTATGGCACGCAATACGTGGTGGATGGTGTTCCAGTATTTGAGAACCGCTCGCCGGCGTTTGCTCCTGCCGAGGACGTCGAGAATGTTCAGTCGTTGAAGGTATACACCTCCGGCATTCCCGCGCAGTTCGGTCGCAAGCTGGGTGGCGTTGTGGAAACAGTCACCGATCGCAATCCTGCTCGGGGCGCTCACGGTACAGCCGTCCTGAGTGGAGGCAGCTTTGGCACGCGCTCCGGCTATTTCGGAGGAAGCTATTTCGATGGCCGCGATGTCTTTGCCCTGAGCGCCAGTGTCGCCCACACCGACCGCTATCTTGATCCGCCCGTGCAGCAGAATTTCACCAACAGCGCTGGCATCAGTGGCTTTCATGGAAGCTTTGAGCGAGACCTGACTCAGAAAGACCGCCTGCGGCTCATGTTCAGCCATGAGCGAGTTGGATTTCTTGTGCCCAACGAACTGGTGCAGCAAGCTGCCGGCCAGCGGGAGGCCCGCCAGAATGAAGAGACCGCTGGACAGGTTTCCTATCAGCACGTCTTTTCTTCCACCCTGTTAGGAAGCTTGAACGCCCGCGTGCGCGACCTCAGCGCCGCCCTGCAATCCAATCCAGAATCCACGCCGATTCAGGCTTTCCAGGAACGCGGCTTCCGCGATGGCTATGTGGCAGGAAGCGTTGACGCAGTATTTCCACACCATGAGCTGAAGGCCGGCGCGGACGCGATCTACAGTTCTGTGCACGAGAAGTTTTCTTATCGGATTACCACGCTCGACACGTCCATCTTTGATCCCTCCACACCACTAAGTTTTGCCTTTACCGGCTCCGGCCTTGATCGCGAACAGGCGTTCTACCTGCAGGACCAGATGCGGTTCAAGAATCTGAGCATCAGCGCCGGACTCCGCTTTGATCATTACAGCCTGCGTGTTGACGAGGTGGCGTGGAGCCCTCGATTGGGTGTGGCCTGGTTTGTGCCCAGGCTTGGGCTGGTCCTGCGGGCCTCCTATGACCGCATCTTTGGCACGCCGGCCATTGAGAACCTCCTGCTCAGCACCTCCGCCGACGTGCGCACCCTGAACGACACTGCAACCCAACTGGCCTTGAGGCCGTCGCGCGGAAATTATTATGAAGTGGGTGCCACAAAAGAGCTCTTTCACAAGGCCCGCTACTCTGTGAATTATTTCTGGCGCAACATACATAACTTTGGTGACGACGATACGCTGCTCGAAACCGGCATTACCTTTCCCACGGCCCTGCATTCTGCATTTATCTACGGCGCCGAAAGCCAGATTATGTTGCCCGAGTGGGGACACTTCTCCGGCTGGCTCAACTACTCTTACATGGTGGCCAAGGCCCAATTGCCCGTGGTGGGCGGCTTGTTTCTAGGACAGGATGCGGCCTCGCTGCTCAACTCCAGGGACACCCTCCGGGTCACACAGGATCAACGCCACACCGTTCATGGCCAGGTCCGCTACCAGCCGGTGCGAAAGTTCTGGATGGCGATGGGCGCTTCCTACGGCAGCGGACTTCCGTTGGAACTGAACGGCGCGGACACAGCGACCCTGGTGGCGGAGTTCGGTCAGGCAGTGGTGGACCGTGTGAACATGCAGGCCCGCCGTGTGCGTCCGTCTTTCGCTTTGGATGCATCGGCTGGAGCGCAGCTATGGAAGCGTGAGTTGCGCACGGTTGTTCTTCAAGGCGACCTCCGAAACCTGACGGACCGCCTCAACGTCATCAATTTTGCCAATGTTTTTTCGGGTACCGCCCTGGCTTCGCCAAGGGCGGCCTCGGTGCGCCTGCGATTCGACTTTTGATCCGGATCTTTGACGGCTCTGAAATTGCATTTTCGCAGAGACTTGGAACGGCCGAGCCATCGCTGCCGGGATTGTTGGGTGAACCAGAAACTCTGGAGAAAATGCTTAGACTAAGCTTCGAGTTTTCGCAAACAACGAAACTCTATCATTTTTGTCATTCTGAGGGCGCGTTTTTTGCGCCCGAAGGACTTGCCCTGAGGTCCTCCGAAGGGACCTATGCAGTCGAATGCAGTGCCGAGTCTTTCCAGGTGGCGATGATTTCTATGATCAATTACTTTCTTGCTCCGGGTACCTTCAACTTTCGTTCCAGGCGTTTTGGGGAAAGGCCTTCTATGAAATGGACTAAAGCATTCTTAGTATTCATTTTTTGCCTTCCGCTGGCCTGTGCGCTGTCAGTCGATCAATCTCCGCTCATACACGATCTGCAGGCCACCCGCAAAGGCAACAAGGTCGTGCTCACCTGGAGTCAGCCACGT
>DATMMY010000097.1:0-20653 GCA_035569515.1 Candidatus Solibacter sp.
CCCGTAGAACACGGACCGGGATGGCTTCGCGCGCTAAGATGTGCCGGTTATTCTGAATTTGATAGTGGCGCAGATGGTCGCGCAGGCATGCCTTTAGCATGTTCTTGCCCTGCTTTTCCAGGCCGTGACCTTCCAGTGCAAGGCCTGCAATCCTTCTCCTGATCGCCTTTGCCCGGCCAGACCGGGGCACTTCGGCGCCTTGAAAGCCGTCGAGTTCCGCAATAACGATCTTTCTGATGGTTTCCCCATGGGCTTCTTCGAACTGGCGCTGTGCCAAGGCTTTGGTCCGCTGCTCCCAGGCCCAGCGGACCAGACCCACGCGTTTTTCTTTCCCTTTCTGCAACGTCGCATCGATCTGAGCCTGTTGCTCCGGCGAGGGGGCGAACGCCGCCAGGTCCGGCAGCTTCGAGGGTGTCTCAAAGATGGCAGCCAGAGTGCGCACCGGTACGTTGCGGAGCCATTTTGCGAGATAAAAAGCCGTTAAGAGATGCGCTACGATCCCTTCCACTGCAAGGACGTGGTTGCCTCCGAGGAGATCGCTACCGGAACGGCTCTTTCTTTGGCCGCGGTAATTGTCAATCCCCAGCTTGACCCAGTCGAGAAAGCGCCCCCAGGGACGGGGGCCAAACAGATAGGAGTCCGCGCTGCTTAGAATGCTCAGGTGCTTGATCTCGTCACGCACGATGTTCCGGACCAGGATGCGGAGGTCGCCGCTCGAATGCGCCGCCATGACTATGTAGCTGGAGCTCGCGTTCCATTCCGTGACCTGCCGGCTGATGACATGGCTCACGGCGGCCTGCTCATCCGCGGTTACCACCATGGGCTGGTTGGGGTTTTCCCTGCTGGGCGAGATATTTACCAGGCGCTCAATGATACGGGCGAACGCATTGCTATGCCGGCGCTCTTCAGCACACCACGCGGACTCACACCATGGAATACCGTGCTCGGCGGCATACCTGGCCTGCTCCTCATTCTTTCCCATGAACCGGCCGAGCGCAGGCAGAAGAAAGCGGAAGCCTTCTCCATTTTGCCGGGTGTATTCCATGATGGGGTCTTCGTTTTCCATGGCAACGTTCATCATGAACGCCATTTCCCAAACCGCCAGGCCGCCGACCACATGCCGCGGCCCGATCGCGCTGAGCTGCGCTTTTTGCCACTTACGCGCCCGGTAATGCGGGTCCCAGGGTTCATGACCGGAGATCTCCTGGTGAAAACCCCAGAAGGCCCACAAGCCCTCGTCCAAGGCCACGGTCGCAAAATCCTCCCGAATGATCCGGTAGATGGTGAACAGTGTTTTGGGCAGGCATAGCCCCTGACGCAGCACGGATATGCGACGCGCGGTCTTCCCCGGCGCTGTTGGCCGGTATTTCTGTGCCGGAGTTAGCGTCCTGCTGGCCGCCCCCAATTCCGTAATTCTTGGGTCCTGGGTAAAGTTATCGTCGCTTACCGAATTCTGCATGAAGACCTCGCGCCACAGGTAGCGGCTCGCGAGCAGCAATCAAAGCAATCAAGGCCGCTCGCGTTTCATGCTCACGTTAGCGGGACGAATTCGGAGGCTCAAGCGGTAAGGACGACATAGCACGACATTGCAGAGCAAAATGCGTGGGAGCGATAATGGAGCCATGCAATCTGGGAATAACCTTTACGAGTTCGTCAACCATGAGCATTGAAGATGAGTCAATTTGCAAAACTATTTCGAAATGGCAGCAGCCAGGCAGTGCGCCTACCGCAGGAGTTTCGCTTTAAAGGTGACAAGGTACGCATACGTCGGTCAGGCAATAGCGTGGTTCTGGAACCGGTGATTGACAATCCGGCGGAATGGCTTGCAGCGCTCAGGAGCATTCCTGCCGATCCGGATTTTATGGCACAACGTAATCAACGTCGGACGCCCAAGCGCAAAATCTTTAAATGAATTATTTGCTCGACACGAACGCATCGTATTTCACCCTGTCGCAAAAAGCGCGAAAGGATGGGGCACCCGGCACCCGGGATAGGGCACCGGCTTTACTGTTTATTCGCGCTGCCTATTGATGGGTCAGGCCGTTGAGGTAGGCGCTGATTTCCTTGTAGGGTTTATCTCCCGACTGCGTTGCTCCGTGGTTCGACTTGCTGGGCGGCTCGGAGCCGACGAAGTTTCTGCTGACACGAAGCAGGTCGCCTGTGGCCTTGTCCCACACCATGATCCTGCACTCCCATTGATACGCTCCACCTCCTGATGCGCCGTACTGTCCGATCTTATGCTCACGCCACCACAGGGCAGCAACTGTGCCGACGTCTTCAGGGTGACTGGGGCGGAGTTCTTTTGAAAGATCGGTAAGTACCGGATCAATGGACTTGCTCTTCATGTCAATCGGGATCAGCTTGCCTCTGAGGGGCTGGCCATCCTTTGAGGCTGCATCCATATTGTCCGATGCGGCTACTGCCATGTATTCCGTGAGGTGCGCCTGGAAAGGCCTGATCGTCATGAGCGGGCCGCCAATCCAGATGCCTGCGGGAATCGCGCCCAGCACCAGGCCCAGGATTCCCCACTGAAGGTTTTTCTTTTCCTTGATGCTGCCCACCAACAGGAAGATTGACATCTCTATAACAAACACTCCGATTCCCACCGCCCATCCGGCAAGAGTGCTGGAAGTATTCAGGTTGCCCGCATAAATGCCGGCAATAATGCACGGAGTGAGCAGCAGTATAAAACCGAGATAACCGCCTACGCGTTTGAGAGCCCCCACAGACGCCTCCAGTCAAGCAAAATCTCTCCAACGAAAGAAGAGACCAGCAAAACGTAACTTGTGTAATTTCGGATGAGCGTACATCAAACTCAGGCAGGTCAGCAAGCACAAAGAGCTAACCACATTCGCTGGCCCAGTGTGGCTCCGGACGCACAGAACGGCAAAAATCAAAGCCTCACCGCCCGTTCGCTGCCGCTCAGGGTAAACTCCGTTCGCGGAGAAAGAGCAGAGGGCGCGGGTGAGCTTGACTTTAACTGGTCGTACCGCGAGTCCACCAGGGCTATAACGCTGGTGGCATTTTGGGAACTTACGCATTCATACGTTCCTCAAGGGAACGAGCCAAGGTCACCTTTCAACTTGAGGGAGATGCAGCGGATGAGCTTGACTTGAGCTGCTCGTACCGCGAATTCACCAGGGCTATGACGCTGGCTGGGTCTTTGGTCCAGGCAGCGTCCAATTCCTTTTGGTAGCCATAGATCGCCCAGGGTACGCGTGTGGCCAGTTCAGCGAGCAACTCGTTCGTTCGCTTTTCCGGCATAGACACTTCAATCCGTTGCCGATGGCGGCCCAGGATGATGATCGAATAGGACTTGCCCGTGGGAATGAAGTTAACGGAGTGCTTGGTCACCTTCTTGTAGACCCAAGCAAGGTCCTCAACGGGAGAGGCCCAAGTGGAAAATAAATTCTTCTGCACCATCCATGACCCGGTTAGTTGGAGGTCGCCATATTTTGCCTTCTGCGCATGCAGCAGTTCCTGTTCGATCACAGACGAGATCTGCTCGGCAGAGCCATAAATGGAGAGGTGTTTCCAAACTGGAGTTGTTTGTATCTCACCATAGCGCCGCACAGCCTTGATGCAATTCCACAACGCCAGCAGAAAAAAAAGAAAGAGGAAGAGCAATGGCCAGAAATCGCCTGAATAGTCGATATTTTTCAGGTTCGCGATGGCGGCAGCGGCGAGGACCGCCACAATGATTCCGTTAATTAGCAGGAGATTTCGGTTGGTTCTCCTGGCCTCTACGTCAACCCAAGACGACATACGGCCTCACTTATATTCAGCAGAGCTTATCACGATCCAGGCGCTTTGCCGAAGATTTCCCGATGGCACTTTTTGGAAGGGCAAGGCCACACCTACCACGGAGGCGCAGCGTAGCGGAGCCACAACCAAAAACCATCTCACCGCAAAGGACGCTAAGGGCGCAAAGGAAAATCAAAAGCAAAACCCACCACCGTTCGTTACGCTCGAGGGTAGGCTCCGACGCGAAGACACAGCGCTGCACAGCCGCAACCAAACCCAAAACCTTTGAAACACGGAGGCACCCTTCGCTCCGCTCAAGGGCAGGCATCGGAATTGGAGGAAAAGAAGGAGGAACCCCAAAACTTTTAACCACACATTCGCTAAGGGCTTAGTGCAGGCTCCGGCCACAAAGGGGAACACGAAGGAAAAGCAAAGAAAATTTTTCGCAGGAAAACAAGATTTTCACGATTAGTAATACGGAGACGCGGAGAAGTCAAAACCACAACCACACATTCGCTGGCACTCAGTGCAGGCTCCGGCACAAAGTTACACAGCGCAGCACAGCCGCAACCAAAACCTAAAACCTTTGAAACACGGAGGAACCCTTCGCTTCGCTCAAGGGCAAGCTTCGTAAGCGGAGGAAAAGAAAGAGGAACCCAAAACCATTAACCTCGGGGGCCACAGCGTAGCAGAGCCACAACCAAAACCCTTTTACCACACATTCGCTGCCGCTCAGTGCAGCTCCGGCCACAGAGAACACGAAGGAAATCCAAAATCCTACCGCAGAGGGTGCAGAGAAAGCAGAGATCCGCAGAGTACAGCTTGGTTGGGTTTCAGTCGATGAAAAAATTTGCGCAAGAAAACAATATTTCAAAGCACGTTGTCATGCGCAAGAAAACAAGATTTCAAAGCACGTTGTCATACAGAGGTCACAAAGGAACCACAGAGGTAAGCCTAGAGGTACAAAACGATTCACCTGAATGCATGGCCGCGCGTTTTCGGCGGTTGCTCGGGTCCCGGCAAGGGTGGCAGATTCCATTGCTTTCTGAGAGTTTTGTACTGGGTCACCGGCAATTGAACCAACATGGGCGCTTGCGCCGGATCGAGCCAGGCAAGCACCGCCTCCAGTTGTTTTTGCGGCATGGCTGTACAACCAACGGTGCCGGTTCCCGGGCCGCGCCAGATGTGGAGGAAAATACAAGACCCGCCGCCTGGCACGGGGAGAGACGTATGGGTTTGGGTATTTTGCCCGGCATTATGGTCCACTACTATGCCCCAGCGATAACGTTCATCGGACAGCAACATGTGCTCGGAGCTTTTCCAGTCAGGCGAAACTGTCCTACGATCCACAACACGGTTATAGAATCTGGAGGCTGAATCGTCTACGCACTCGATCGAGGGCGTCACTGCCACATAAGGCATCTTCCAACCCGACGGCTGCTGTGGAGCATAACCAAACGCGGCGCTAAGGTGAAAAGCGCCTGCGGGCGCCCTGCCATCGCCTTCTTTTTTTACAGGATCGGAAGCAGCGTGCACAGGGTGAGAGCCGACCTGTAATACACCCAAGCCCCAGCCTAATCCGCTCTTGCCCACCACTACGCTGACCGATGGGCCAACCGCTTTCCAGTTCCTCCCGGGATTCGCGCGCTCATACCGTTGCAGCTTGCCTTCCACGGCATCCCAACCGGGTGTTGTAACTACCAGAAGCTGCATTGATGATTCAGGCCCGCTTGCGGGGCGGGCCTGGGTCTGAGCGGCTACAAGCCCGCAACTAATGACGAGCATGCCAAGACTCATTTGCAGGAGACATCGCACAAAAAGGCCTCACGACCCGTGTTGGATTTTGGTCCTATTGCGAACGGCGCGAGTAATGCAATAGACGATCACCTCCGCTGCATCACTGTTCCCGAGAATCGTTGCCGGTGGTGACGATTCTTCGCGAAACGCTGCAGTGTGCAGGGGCATCTTTTCGTGCTTGCTATGGATCTGCAGGGGCTGAAGCCCGGTTGATTTTAAAGGACTTGCGGCACGAGTAAACTTCCTTCGGCTCGCAAGCTCGCCTCTAGGACAGGCTATGCCCTGATACAAATCAACATCTGCTGACCATTTTTTTCCGCAAGCTGTAAAGCCCGGTCCACTTTAAACGGCTTGCGGCACAAGTGAGCTTACTTTGCGACTACTCTCTGGAGAGCAAGCTTAAAAGTTATCTTGACCCCATTGGTCTGCTGCCGGACGGTTTCGCCGGTCATCTCGCTCTCCGTAAATTGCGCGGTGGAATGGTAGGAGGTGTCTTCAATATTGACATCAAAGCTTAATTTGTTGCCGTCTACTGTGCCGTTCTCAATGTTGAAGCCCTGCTCATCTTCGCTCGGGCCGCCGCTTCCAGTCAGTTTCTTTCCGTCCTGGGTCAGAATCAGAAAGACGGGCTGAGACTGCGTTTGTCCCGCTTGGTCCGTAACCGAGATTGCGCCTGACCATTTGCCGCTGGCGCCCACCGGAGCGGCGGCCATAGCGGGAAACAGGAAACTGAGAACCACGGCAAAAACAATGAATGCCTTCAAAATCTTCTGCTGCTCCATCTTAAAATGCTCCTCTGGGGGCGTAAATGCCACGAGTGAGAATACCAAAGAAATCCAAAGAGCACCAAGCCGTTGCAAGGCAGAACCATACCAACTGCCGCTGATTTCACCCATAACACTGACCCAAACAAGCAACAATATGCAGGATAAAAATGCGCAAGATGAAAATGCCCTTGCAAGTTCCGCATATCTGCGTGCTACCATGCGACCTATGAAAAAACTTATTGCTTTCCGGCTGGTGGGCTTTGCTTTTTCCATGCATGCCTCTGCCCAGTCGGCATGTGACCATCCCAAGAATGACTTTGACGGCCTATTGCCTTAACAAGATTACATAGCTCACCTGGCCGGAGCGAAATAGAGGTGAAACTTGGTTCGTTTAAGTGTCTGCGTCAAGTTTTTGTTGGCTGGGATTTTGGTTGCAAGTCAAACCACGACCAGCGCTCCACAGGCCAGTACCCCACATTCATTGATCACGGTCCATGCGTATAAGTCGGGCCTGTTCTCGGCCTTCGCCCACAATCACACCATAACCGCTCCTGTGGCCCAGGGCACAATTGATCTCAAGAATCCGGCCGTTGAAATCACGGTGGACGGCAAACAAATGAAAGTAATCGATCCTGAGGCCTCGGAGTCCACGCGCGCCGAGATACAGTCCACCATGCTCGGACCCAAAGTATTGGACACCGGCAAGTACCCGGAAATCCGATTTAAGTCCTCCCACGTACAGCAAATAGGGCCTCAGCGGTATCGTGTTACCGGCCTTTTGACCTTGCATGGAGCGACCAAAGAACTGAGCTTTGAAGTCAGCGGAGGCCCGGACCGCTACCAGGGCAAAGCCAAACTGAAGCAGACGGACTTCGGCATAACGCCGATCACACTTGGAGGCGGGACCATCAAAGTAAAAGACCAGTTGGACCTGGAGTTTGACATCCAAGCGGGAGACCTGACTCATGCAAACCGCTAAACAGTCCCGCACACTGGCCGCGCGTGATATCAGTGGTCATTATGATGATTTTGCCTGGGCCTATCGGCTCTATTGGGGCGATCATATCCATCATGGGCTCTTCATATCCGGAGACGAGACACCGCAGCAGGCGCAGGAAAAAATGCTTCACCATTGCGCCCAGCGAGCAGGAGTTGCCAGCGGGATGACCGTGGCCGATGTCGGTTGCGGGCATGGAGGCACCTCCAGGTTCCTCGCCAGGAAATATTCCTGCGCGGTGCTGGGGCTTACCATCAGCGAGGAACAATTGAAGATCGCCCGCAAGCTTTCAACATCTCTAAGCGGCCCGGGGGCGGCGCGCTTTGAACTGGGCAATGCCGAAACCTTTGCCTTCCCTGCCGCCAACTTTGATCTGGTGTGGAACATGGAATCGTCAGAGCATTTTTTCGACAAGGCCGCCTATTTCCAAAGAGCTGCAACAGCGTTGAAACCCGGAGGCAAGTTGATGGTGGCCGCCTGGACCGGCTCCATGGAGCACAAGCTTATACGAGACATAGCAGAGACATTTCTGTGTCCGGAATTGCAGACCACCGGGCAATACGCCGAGCAGATCGAGGCCGCGGGTATGAAGGTCATTCACGACGAAGAGCTTGCGTCTGAGGTAGTTCCCACCTGGGACATCTGCTCCGAACACGCGCGCACCGGCCGGCCTTTGTTGGCCATGCTCCCGGCAAAATTCCGCGAATTCGCAGAGGGCATTGAGTTGATGCGCGAGGGATACCGCAACGGACAATTAGCTTATTCTGTCATTGTCGCAAGAAAGAGTGAGACATGAGCAACCCGGTCGAATGGTGGCACGCAATTCGAAAAGTCCTGGGGCCCGCTTTCGGCGGACGCGTTTTGCTGCTGGGATCTGTCTTCCTGCTGGGGGCCTTCGCTTTCAGGCCGGCGCCCAGCCCCACACAGAGAAAAGCGGTCATTGTTGAATTGTTTACCTCAGAGGGATGCTCCAGTTGCCCTCCTGCGGATGAATTGTTGGCCCACTTGAGCGAACAGGAATCGCTGAACGGCGCAACCATTATCCCTCTGGGTTTTCACGTGGACTACTGGAATTCCCTGGGATGGCAGGACCGATTCTCTTCCCGCTCGTACACTGAGCGCCAGCAGCAGTACGCCCGGAAGCTACGGCTGGATGGCCCCTACACGCCGCAGATGGTGGTGGACGGGACCCACGAATTCGTAGGCAATATTTCCAGCCGCGCCCAAATGAACATAGCAGAGGCCGCAACCCGCCCGCAGCAGGCCAACGTCCAGGTTTCATCCGGGGAATCCGGCAGCCTGCGCGTCCAGGCCAGGCTCTTGGAACCCTCGGCTTCGGTGGATGTGATGCTGGCCATCACGGAGGACAAGCTGACCACGAAGGTGCGCGCCGGAGAAAATGACGGACGGGTACTTCGCCACGCCGCCGTGGTCCGCGACTTCCGCCGGGTCGGCCGCGCTGAGAAGGGCAGCTTTGACAAGGCTGTTCCCATCCATCTGGAAAAGGAATGGGACCCGGCGAACCTGCACGTGGTCGTCTTTATCCAGGCTGCCGATCAAGGCCTGATTGAAGGTGCAGTGTCGGTGCCGTGGAACTCACTGTCCGGGGCCCATTGAATGGTTGTCTAACTTGGCGATCTCCAGCGCGAACAGCGGATTGCCTGGAAATTGATCGTGCAGCGAGGCAAGCTTCTGGCGCGCTGCCGCCTTGTTCTTGATGCGCAGATCGTTGAAGGCCAGCAGAATGCGAGCAAAGGGAGCAAGATACCTTCCGCGTTCCGCCACCAGCGTTAACTCTTTGACTCCCTGCTCCTGGTCGCCTTTCAATCCGCCCAGCCGCAGAAACCAGCGGACTGGAGCAGATTTGCCGCCGATAATATATTTCCCCATGCCGGTCGCTACATAAGCGTCATAGTAGCCCGGTGAGAGGGCCAATAACCTGTCCGCGTAGGTGGTTGAGCTCTTGATGTAAGACAGGGCAGCCATATTTTTCTTGGTAATCAGGGCGGCGCCATCGGCCTGGAGCCCATTCACCAGGACCATCGCGAACAGGGCCTTCTCGTCATTCTTGTTGCGATTCAACGAATCGTGAGCAAGCTTCTCTGCATGGTCCAGCGCTTCGTCAAACTGCTTCTTGGCGTCCGGCAACCAGGTGTATGCAGGACGCGAGTCAAAACTATCGTCAGAGGAAAACATCTCGCTGCGCAGGATGTGCAGCCGGTCAAACTCTCGAAACAGCACGGCGCATGCCTGGGCTACCCAGGGCAGCGGATCATCCTTAGACAACGCCTTGGCCTGCTCCGCCTTTTGGAAAGCCTGATCGAACTGCAAATTGTACATAGCATGAAAACTGCTATCGAGAAGGCCTTCCACGCTTAGGATTTGCGGGGTTGGGGAAGATGACTGAGCCAGAGCGGCGCCGGAGAGCAAAGCGGCAATCCCAATCCCAATCAACAGACTCGTTATCAGACGACGAACGCTGCCTTTCAAATGCTTACCTCCATCTTCAATCCCGCGCTGCCGAAAAATCAGACCACATGGTCCCGTACTCGTAACATGCCTGGCATTTCATGCCTTGGTACAAACGCCTGCGTACGAATAAAGTTTTCCTTGAACTGCGCGATTGTATGAAAGACTCGTCGGCTGAGACCCGGAGGCTTATTGTCCCCGATCTACGAAACGGCCTTCTTATACAGGTGTCCGTTACTTAGATGGCAAACAATGTCCTCGCCTTTGCCCTTGCATAGGATTATTTTGATACGGCGCTGTAAGATTAACACTTCTTCACACAATCAGATAGTCACGGATGGAAAAATGGGCCTCCGGAATGCTACGTGTGATTGAGGCGGCTAGTGAAGATGCGATCCACTTTAGAGTGCCATGCTTCAAGAAGCAGCACCCTTGAGTCTCGCGCACTTCAATCTTTGCCCGTAGGTTTTGGAGCAGTGCGCTTGTTCGTGGGAACGACCGCACTTACCTTGGTGACATAGCGGTCAGATAGTCTCCATGATTCACCGTCTTTCCGCCAGACATCCACGACGAAATATTCGCCGCTGTCATTCTTCCCGTTGATCTCGGCCTGCTGGTCCCTGGTAAATTTCACCACCACGGTATCGCCGAAATCGCGGGCCGCCATCTGGCTCAGGCGAAACGATTTCAAGGTATAGTTACCTGTCACGGCAGGAATCCAGTCTTCCGCGGCGATTGGATCGCCATTTGGCATCCAGATTTCAAAATCATCGGCCAACAGTGTTTTCAGCGAGGCTGCATCTTTCTTTTGAATACTGGTCAGAATGCGTTTTTCCAGATCGGTAAAGAGCGTGACCTGGCGAGTGGCGGTCATGATTCTCGGAGTGACAGGCGGCTTCAACGGTTCCTGGGCCGACGCCGCCAGCATCATTGAACACAGGACGGACAGTAGAGACAGGACAAAGCGGGTCTGCATCTGGAACATGCTCCTTTTCTCGATCGCATCAACATTCTAATCAAGCAAAAAGCCGCCCGAAACTCCGGGCGGCTGTTTCATATCCGGCGATTGTTTAGAGGTGTTGCGCGCAAGCGCCGCCACCTGAATTTCTCCAGTTCTGCTGGAGCATCCAGTTGTGGCCGCCGAAGGTCTGGTTGAATTGGGACCCGTTGGGAGCAGTTTGGGTGGCGCCGAAATTGAAGTTGCATTTGTCTCCATTTTCCTGACCGTTAGCATCGAACCATGCATTCAGGTCCGGATCGGAAATGGCTTCTTCAATTTCATGCGACAGAGTGTTGGCCATGCCATCCGCGCCGCTGTCTCCATTGGGAGACGTTGGGAATTGGATTTCGCATCCGGAAGGGCACTTGTCCACGTTCCCCACGAATGACCACTTGATGTCCGCGCCGTTGATGGTTTGATGGGTGTGGAATCCGCAGAACTGAGTGCAGAATCCCCGTTCGCTGACGTTAGAGGAGGTCAGCACCAAGTAGATGCCGTTGGGATCTGTCGGCAAGCTGTTGTTGGTGAGCGCCCGAGAAATGATGTTCGTGAGTCGTGTGTTCGTCAGGCTGGTGCCTTGTGACCCGGTGTCAAAGATCTGGCTCTGCAGATGCAGCAAGCCGCTCACATTTTGGGTGTTGTCGCCATACGTGGTATTGACCCCCTCAAGGGCAGAGCCGCCGAGTCCACCCAGAAAGGCGTCAATCAAATTGACGGTTGTCTGGCTGTCAGAGGCCAGGGGGCCGTTCGTCCAGTTGCCGTACCAGATGACATAGATCGGCACGTTGCCGCCCAGGACCGGGCCGCCATGGTAGTTGATGCCGTTGCCTTGAACGACGGCAAAACCGCCTGGCTGTGCAGCCATTGTTTCCACAGGAGCTCCAAGTACGTGGCCCGTCGCCCTGATGTCATCGCCACCATTCGCTTCGGGAGAGGGTTGACGTAACACTTGCGCTGCCAGGAAATTGACGGCCAGCATTACAAAGAGAAGGGTCAGCAAAACCTTGATCTTACCAAGGGGAAACTTCATTGATGTAGAACCTCACTGTTAGGGATTTTGCTTACGTCTGTCGGGAAGAATGAACAGATGAAGCCGGCAAATATGATTGGGAGACAGATGTGATTTATGAATGAAGACATATTCAGTGTTGACAACACTTCAGCGCACTGCTCACGCTTGTCTTCGATACCGGAATTAACGAAGGCGCACGAGGCCACTATTGCCCGAGTTTATAGAGAGTTTGTATTTGTTAAGCAGTGGATAGCCTGCATATCGCTATGGCTTAGAGCCACTGGCGGCGAACTCCTGATTGATACGAAGAAGATCGCCGCTTTTCTGTAGCACCTTTCCACGGTTCTCGTCGCTCTCAAAAACGGAGGGGGAGGGCGGACATGAGTGTCTACCCAATACCCTGTAAATCCGCAAGATTTTATTTTTTGTTCCGAAAACCAAACATGACCGCGACAATTTACTTTGTTTGAAGCGTGGAGAGTTGGTTTGACAAGCCACTATCGGTTCTCCGCTTTCATCCAGTCAGGTGCCATCGCCGTGGCGCGGAGTTGGAATCTTTTCGATTTTCAGAACATGGTGGCCCAGATATTGATTTGGCTTTGAAACCTTATTCAGTTGTGCCTCTGTATGGGCAGCAGTCCCGCCTCCCCATAGGTCGAAAGGGGGAGGGGGGTATCTAACTTATAAATATCTTGCTAACTTGGGTTTTTAAGATTAAAGTGATCTCATTCTTTAATAACCCCCCCCAACACTGGCCCTCTGAATGCCAGGACAACGTAATGCCCAGAATCTATTTAAGGTAATAAGGTGAAGCATGGAGATTGTTTTAAGAAATGAAAAGTTAATGGACCAGATCGGATGGAAGTTGCTGCATGAGCTTCAGCTCAATGGGCGGCTCTCCTATGCCGAACTGGGCCGCAGAGTTGGCCTGACAACCCCGGCGGTGGTTGAACGCGTCAAGCGGATGGAAGAAGCCGGAATTATCACTGGATATCATGCGGATGTGGACGCAGGCGTAATTGGCATGCCAATCACGGCTTTTATTCGCATGTCTGTGGTCGGCGATGTCTTTACCCGGATCACCTCAGTCGTGAAGAACTCTCCCGAAGTTGTTGAGTGTCACAGAGGGACCGGCGCCGATTCATTCATCATGAAGGTCCATGTACGTTCGGTTGAGCATTTGGAATCTCTGATTGATCGTCTCACGCCCTATGGCACGACCTCCACGTCGATTGTCCTGTCTTCCCCGGTGGAGAAGCGTGAGATCAAGAAGCCCGAGGAGATGTCTGCGGAAGTTCAGCCGATGCGCCGTGCCAAAAGTTCCTGACGAGGAACCGACTAGCTAGGGGCCGTTGTATATCTCCGTCTCTACGTTCACAACGGCCAGTTCGCTGCACGGCCTGCGGGTGCCGGGCAATCGACGCAAGAGTGTGCCCTTGCCGCGTTATCTGGGTTTTGCCCGTTCGTATTGCGGGGGCCATTGAATCTCGTGCCCGAGCGCGCGTGCGGCATGGAGCGGCCAATAGGGCTCCCGAAGTAGTTGGCGGGCAAGGAAGACCAGATCGGCCTGTCCGGTCCTGACAATTTGGTCTGCCTGGGCGGGATCGGTAATCATTCCAACGGCGCCCGTTGCCATCCCGGATTCAGAGCGAATGCGCTGAGCAAATGGAACCTGGTATCCGGGGCCGACGGGAATCTTCGCATGAGGAACAACTCCGCCGGAAGAGCAATCGACAACATTCACGCCCAGGGCCTTGAGTAATTTGGCAAGGGCCACAGAATCTTCCGGCGACCACCCGCCGTCGATCCAATCCGTGGCTGAAATTCTAACGAACAGCGGAAATTGCTCCGGCCAAACTTTCCTTATTGCCGTGACCACTTCGCACAGAATCCGGGTGCGATTCTCGAATGAGCCCCCGTACTCATCAGTGCGGTGGTTGCTGAGAGGCGAGAGGAAAGAATGCAACAGGTATCCATGGGCCGAGTGGACCTCGATCACTTTGGCTCCGGCCGCCAGGGCCCGCTGAGCAGCCGAGGCGAAGGCCTTCACAGCCGCTGAAATCTGCGGGATGGTCAGGGCCTGCGGCACCTGGAAACCCTCATTGAAGGCAATCGCGGAAGGAGCAAATATCGGGCTCCAGCCGCCCTCTTCAGCCCCAACCGGACGGCCGCCCTTCCATGGCTCGCTGGTGCTGGCTTTACGCCCCGCATGTGCAAGTTGAATGCCCGGCACGGATCCCTGCTCCGCAACGAATGAAAAGACCCGTCGTAACGGTTCAATGTGAGCGTCACTCCAGATGCCCAGGTCTTTAGGACTGATCCGGGCTTCGGGAGTTACGGCGGTGGCTTCCGCGATCACCAGACCAGCCCTGCCAACGGCGCGCGCGCCTAAATGGACTAAATGCCATTCATTGGCGAACCCCTCGATACATGAGTATTGGCACATGGGAGAGACGGCGATGCGATTGGGCAGTTCCACGGCGCCCAGACGGAGAGGCTGAAATAAATGGGTCATATTCGAAAATGCTATTGTAATGGCGAGGAGAGATATCAAGGCAGTTGCGCTCGACGTTTAGCCACGCCATCCGGAGAGGAGCCAGGCGGACAGATGGTCCGCTGGCTTTAATGCAGGCTTGGGCTTGCCCCGGAGAAGTATGACTTCTTGGCCTTTTGTCAGTTGAATTTCAAGGCGAAATGCGCGAAAGTGTCACCATGCAGCAGCAACCTTCCAATAAGAAAACGATTCAAGACGAATGGGGCACCAGCAGCCGACAGGGCTATGAGGACAGGCCTGTCTACCAGCCCAGAAAAAAAGCACCTCCGAGAAAGGGTAGCGGCACGCTAAAGAGCTTCGGAGGTCTGCTGATCGTGGGTGGAATCTGCTGGGGAACCTATCTGGTTACTGGCGGGGCGGACCCCGCCGTACTGTGGAAAACGGGCGGACCCGTTCAGCTTTGTGGGTTAGGGGTCGTGGTTTCGATCCTGGGGAAATATGTTGGCTGATCTGCCTGCAAATCCACTGGTCGCCGTTGCCTCACGGATGAGAGTAGTTATGCCATTTGGGAATGAAATCATGAAATTAAACCAGGGATTTTTCACCTCACTTGCCAAGGCCACAAACATGGCAGCTTTGCTTTTCTGTGTTGCCTGTTCCAGTTCGAATCCCAGCACGGGGACTTCGTCCGCGCAAAGCCAGGCCGGGGCCGCCGATTTGACCCACCCATGCTCATTCATCACGCAGGCGGACGCGGACACGGCGATGGGCAAAGGCGCCAGCATAGCCTTCGCGCACAATCCAAGGACCGGCTATGACGAATGCCACGTCAAAGGCAACACGCCCGGATTGGAGGAAGTCATTATCCTGCTGCACCGCACCGATCTATGGGACGCTACCAAGAAAGCCATGGTCGACTCCAACACGGGCGTAAAAGCGGTAAGCGGCCTGGGAGACGATGCCTTTGAAGGTCGCGCCATCGGATACAACGTGCGCAAGGGCAGCAGATACACGCAGGTCTTTGGAGTCTTAACCAATAAAGACGCGCCTAATGACAAAGCCACACGCTACCTGGCGGAGCGGGTGGCGTCACGCCTTTGATGGCGATGGCAGGATTGGACGAACCGACCTTTAAGCATTACTGATCAACAAGACAAACTTCCTCATCATCATCATCCTCCTCCCTACCGACTCAGAAGGAAGTGCTTCATCAATGACAAATTTCGCCTGGATCATGTGCTTGTACGCATTGGAAGATTATCGACTCTGGGCCTGCCGGCTGGCGCATCCTTTGTTACTGCCGCTGGCAAGGCAGGCCTTTGCCAGATTATCGAAGAACCGGCACGCGATTTCGCGTTGGCTGGGCGACAATAACCCTGACAGACTAGCGAATGAACTTCGCCGGGTCGCGCTGGGTCCGTGTCAAAAAGACCCTTGTCAAACTGAAGAAACAATTTCGGACTATCTACGATGACCAAGACCGCAAAGCTACGCAGCACGCCACGGGCAGAGGACACGCGACGAAAAATCTATGACTCTGCCCTTCAGCTCTTTCGTGAGAAGGGCTTCGAGCAGACCACCATGAGAGATGTTGCTCAGGAAGCAGGAGTAGCACTGGGCGCTGCCTACTACTACTTTTCGTCCAAGGAAGCTATTGTGCTCGCCTTCTACAGCGAAATGCAGGAAGCCAGCCATGACTCCGTGTTGCAGGCTATGCAGGCGCACAAGAAAACGAAAGACCGAATTCGGTGCGTGCTGCAAAACCGTTTTGAACTGCTGGAGCCCAATCGCAAATTTTGCGACGCCCTGTTTCGGCATGCCCCGGACAGCCAGGATCCGCTTTCGCCATTCAGCGAGGAGACCCGCGCTATCCGGGAACGGGCCATCGAGCATCTGCGCGTGGCCGTGGAAGGAGGAGATACGAAAGTTCCTTCCGACCTGCAGGGGCGGCTGCCTTACCTCCTATGGCTCTATCAGATGGGACTGATTCTCTTCTGGGTCTATGACCGCTCGCCGGGCCAGCGACGCACCCAACAGTTAATGGAGAAGAGCCTGGGACTGATTGTGAATCTCATCCGCATTTCAACCCTGCCGCTCATGAAGCCTCTGCGCAAGACCGTCCTGGAACTGGTGGAGACCGTAGCGGAATGAACTTTTTGCCGCTGATTTCGCAGATGAAACGCTGAACGCTGATCGGCTCAGGTAAACTCCAGTCGCTAAGATAGGTGGCCATCCAGAGCTGCTGCTCTGTCCTAACAGATTTTCCAATTGCAAGATGATCGCCAAGACATCACTGGCGGCGGAATCGCCGTCGAATCATTAGACGTCCCTTACGTCTAAAGCCCCTGGCAACAATTCCGATCGGCATCATGCAGACGGATGAGACCGTTTCTCCGTCCATCGGTGGAAAGCATGTGGGGCAACAGGCAAGCCATCAAGTTCGCGCTTCTCCTTGCGACATGCGGCGCCTTTGCTTCAGGTCAGGGGAAGAGCGCAGTTCCTGCGCCGATAGATGCCCCCCGCAGCGGGCAGGCGGCAGGGACCCTTACCGTCACGGCGACAGTTGTCACCTCCGTTGGCGTGGTCCTCGGTCCGGACGGGCAACAAAGAATCGTGATCGCCAACGCTCCTGATTCTGCCGACAATGTCTCCCACTTTGTGATGTTGGCGCAGCAGGACAAATCGACGGCGGACAAGCGAAAGAAGAGCAAGATGCGATAGGCCAGCCAAGCCGGTTTGCGGAAATGGCAGTTCCTTGGGATAGAATAGCGCCCCATGAAATCCGCACGCATCCGATTTGTGCTTGTCCTTGCCGCGGTCATGGCGGCCACCCTTCCGTTCGCCGCTTATGCCCAGGAAACTGCGCTTGACCGCTACGTCCATGCTCCTGACCGCAGCTATAAATTTGAGCTGGTAAATACCATTCCTGGGGAAGGATACAAAGCTTATGTCATCGCTCTGACATCACAGACCTGGAAACCGCCGATCAAGCCGGACCGCACCGTGTGGAAGCACTGGCTTACTGTCGTGTGCCCCAATCAGGTTGATTACACCACCGGGTTCCTCTACATCACCGGCGGCTCCAATAAAGACAAGGCCCCTGAGAAGGTCGAGGCGCTCATCTCCGATATCGCGCTTACCACGCACAGCGTCGTCGCCGAGCTGCGCATGGTCCCGAATCAACCTTTCAACTTTCCCGATACCGCCAAGCGTGATCTGGTGGAAGACGAGTTCATCGCCTACACCTGGGACAAGTTTCTGCGAACAGGAAATGATCTCTGGCCGGCCCGCCTTCCCATGACGAAGAGCGCAGTCAGAGCGATGGACGCTGTGCAGGAGTTCCTTAAATCGCCTGCTGGCGGAAAGATCGCCGTGGAGCACTTCGTGGTCGCGGGAGGTTCCAAGCGGGGCTGGGTCACCTGGACCACTGCGGCTGTCGATAAGCGCGTGGTCGCCATCGCGCCCATGGTCATTGATCTGCTTAATAATGAGAAGTCGTTCGAGCACCACTATCGCGCTTACGGCTTCTACTCGCCGGCGGTGAAGGACTATGAAGACCTCGGGATCATGAAGCGGAACGGAACGCCGCAATTCCATAAGCTCATGCAGATCGAAGAACCTTACGAGTATCGCGATCGGCTGACCCTTCCGAAATACATTATTAATGCCGCCGGGGACCAGTATTTTCTTCCCGATTCCTCGCGTTTTTATTTTGACGATCTCAAGGGCGAAAAATATCTACGCTATGTGCCCAATGCCGACCACTCGCTGAAAAATTCCGACGCGCGCCAGGGCCTCATCGCCTACTATGACGCATTCTTGCGCAACCAACCGCGCCCGAAATTTTCCTGGAAGTTCGAAGATGACGGCTCCATACGGGTGACTGCCGAAACGAAACCCACAGAGGTCAAACTGTGGCAAGCCACCAATCCCGAGCACCGCGATTTCCGCCTGATGTCGATTGGCCCCGCGTATAAAGCGACTACGCTTCAGGAACAAGCGGATGGAGTGTATATCGGCAAAGTCGAGAAACCGGCAAAAGGCTGGACGGCATATTTCGTCGAATTAACTTACGCCACCGGCGGCAAGTATCCACTGAAATTCACTACTGGAGTCCGAATAGAACCAGACACATTGCCCTACGAGGCGCCAAAAAATGGAGCGGCGGCTGCAACTCCTTAAAGGTGTTTGGAGTTGATCTGGAGGAGTCCCGAAGGGACGCGTGAAAGTAGCCCAGTACGAGTTCGGCCGGCGAAAAATTGAAGCCTTTCCAAACTGTGCAGGCCGAACTCGTGCTGGGTAACCTTCCAAAAGTGCAACTAGTCCCGCAAGGGACGGCTGAACTATTTCTCGCCTGTAGAATCGTGAGCGGCAACCCCGCTAACGTCCAGCTGCTTTCTTGGGCCTTCCACCAAGTGTTCCATTCGCCCTTGAAGCCGCTCTTTTTGCTCTGCTTCTGGATCGTCCTCCGACTTGGCCCAGCCTGGAAGCCATCCACTTCTTGGAGCCAAGAAAGCCCTCCAAGAGGCCTGGAACATAAAGGTCGGCGTCCAGTTTGGGAAAGTGAATGCCAAAACCTGATGGGGTGATCTCAATCTCGTTGAGCTGAGACGGCCTGGCATTTTCCAAACCCTGCGCATCGCGCGGCGAGAAACTTAGAATCAGTCTTGAGCTGAGCTGAATCACGATGTGTCCGCTCTTACGGTCGTAATACGCAGACACAGCCTTAGGCAAGGTCTCCTGTAGTTCCTTAGCCTGCCGATTCGCCAATTTGAAATTGTTATCCAGTTGTTGCACCCGTTATTTATACTCCCGCTTAAAGTCATCTTTATAGGCCACGTGATTGGCTTCAGCCCATTCGATCACGAACTGCTTTATGGCCTGATCGCGGTACTGGAACCATCGGTTCTCCAAGCCAAGGCGGTACAGTGTGTCTTTAAATGTGCGAAATGCACTGGGCCCTTTGATGGCCTTCCACAACTGGTTGGCGATTGTGGGGTTGGTGATCGTCTCAATGAATCGCTCCATGTGCCGGTATTCGTCAAAGTCAACCTTATCCGGGGGATCTATAAATCTGCCGCTCTGGTCGGCGACGATGGCCCGCACGGTTTCGATTTCCTCCTTTTGCCAGGCCGGAACATGATCCTCTAAATCCTCATCTTCACCTTCTTCCACAGCACTCAGGATCGAGCGGTCCACGCTGACGATCTCTCCTTTTTGCCGGTCGAAGTAGCTGAGGTATTCTTCCTCGTTCAGTTCCAGCGGACTCATTAAGTCAATCAGGCTGGCTATGGGGTTCACAAAAGCCTCCAGGCAAAAGCGATTGCCGACTATCTTAACAATTCTCCAGACAGGCCATCCAGGCGGTAGGGAGACTCCGTGATAACCTTATCGGGACGTCATTCGGAACGCAGCCCAGAACGCGGGACGTGCGATTCAACCGCGGATGACAGCACCAATCATTGCAAATCGCTTACCTTCTGAAGGAGAATGCACCAATGAAGATACTCGCCCGTTGCTGGATGTTGTTGGCGGTGGCGGCTCTTTGCGTGGCCGCCGAGGCGCCAGGGTTTAAATTGACCAAGAAATACCCCGTTTCCGGTGACGGCGGTTTTGACTACATCGTCTTCGATAATTCCTCCAATCGCCTCTACGTTTCGCATGGAACCCAGGTGGACGTGCTTGACGCAAATTCCGGAAAAGCGGTCGGCAAGATTGAGAACACGCCCGGCGTTCATGGCGTTGCCATTGTTCCCAACCTTCACCGCGGCTTCACGACCAACGGGGGCGACTCCACTATCTCAGTCTTTGACACTGAAACATTCAAAACCCTCAAAACGATCTCCGTTCCTAAAGATCCGGACTTTGTCTTCTATGATCCGCAAACAAAACGGGTGCTGGTCTGCCACGGAGATGGGGCCGCAATCACCGAGATTGATCCGGAAAAAGAGACTGTGATTGGCAAAATAGACCTGGGTGGCGGCGCCGAAGCGGCCGTAGTCGATGGAAAAGGTACGGGGTTTGTCAACCTGGAAGAGTCCGCCACGGTCGTCAGCTTCGATCCAAAGAGTCTCGCCGTAAAACAAAAATGGCCAATCACCGGCTGTAAAACTCCAACCGGACTGGCCATGGACGTCTCCAAGTCCCGGCTTTTCATTGGCTGCCGGAGCAAAGTACTGGCCGTGATGGATTCCAGCAACGGCAAAGTAATCACAACGCTTCCGATCGGCGACAGGGTGGATGCGGTCGCCTTCGATCCGGATAACAACTTGATCTTCGCCTCCAATGGCGACGGAACCGTTTCGGTCGTCCGGCAGAAGAGCGCGAACGAGTATGAATCGGTTGGCGATATTCAGACCCAGAGAAGCGCCAA
>DATMMY010000098.1:0-4189 GCA_035569515.1 Candidatus Solibacter sp.
CCAACACCGGTCGGCCCCAGGAACAGGAACGAGCCGATGGGGCGGTTGGGCGACTTGAGCCCCGCCCTTGAGCGGCGAATGGACCGCGCCAGGGCGCTGATGGCCTTGTCCTGGGAGATAATGCGCTTGTGCAGCTCTTCTTCCACGCGGAGAAGCTTCTGGGTCTCCTCTTCCTTAATGGAAGTGACCGGAACTCCGGTCCACCGGCTGACTACCTCTTCAATATCTTCGCGGTTGACCACACCGGTGGAAGATTCGTCCAGGTGGTATTTCTCCCTTAGGGCGCGCAGATTTTCGCGCTCCTTGCGCTCTTCGTCGGAGTAAAAACGGGCCTTCTCAAATTCATGGTTCGCAATGGCGTTTTCCATGCGATGAACGATGAACTTAATCCGCTTCTGGACTTCGGTAATTTCCTCCGGCAGAGAGGTCTGGCGCAGCTTGACGCGCGCTCCCGCTTCGTCCAGCAGATCAATGGCCTTGTCTGGAAGGAAGCGGTCTGGAATATAACGGTTGGAGTGATACACGGCAAAGTTCACGGCCTCGTCCGTGTAGCTCACGGCATGGAACTTCTCGTAACGCTCCTTGATGCCGCAGATGATCTTGACGGCCTGCTCCTCATCCGGTGGCGGGACCTTGACGGACTGGAACCGCCGCTCCAGGGAGCGATCTTTTTCGATGGACTTACGGTATTCGCCGGGCGTGGTAGCGCCGATGCACTGAATTTCGCCACGCGAGAGCGCAGGCTTCAGGATGTTGGCGGCGTCTAAAGAGCCTTCAGCAGAGCCTGCGCCAACCAGAGTATGCAGCTCATCGATAAAGATGATGCAGTTCTGGTTCTCCATCAATTCTTTCATGATGGTCTTGAGGCGTTCTTCAAACTGCCCGCGATACTTGGTTCCAGCCACGATCAGCGAAAGATCGAGACCTAAGATTCGCTTGTCCGCCAGGAAGGAAGGCACGTCACCATCGGCAATGCGCTGGGCCAAACCTTCCACAATGGCCGTCTTCCCTACCCCGGGCTCGCCGATCAGGACAGGGTTGTTCTTGGTGCGGCGGCACAGGATTTGCACCACGCGCTCTAATTCACCCTCGCGGCCAACCAGCGGATCGAGCTGGTTATCCATGGCAGCCTGGGTCAGGTCGCGGGAGAACTCGGCCAGCAGGGAGGACTCGCGAGAGGCTCCGCGCTGGGGCTGGGCTTTTTCCTGGGTGCTGCGGGCAAGCTCTTCGCGAATGGCACTCAAACGCAGGCCGCGCTCATGCAGAATCTCGGCGGCAAAGCATTTCTCTTCGCGCAGAAGACCCAAGAGCAGGTGTTCGGTGCCAATGTGCTTGTGGCTAAGGCGTTCAGCCTCTTCAGCGGCATAGGCCAGGACTCGCTTGCACTCATTGCTCAGAGGGAGATCCACTGAGGTAGAAACCTTTTCCCGGATGGTGGTATGCCCTTCAATCTGCTTGCGGATGGACTCTACCGACGCATGGGAACGGAGAAAGCGATTTGTCAATGCTTTGTCTTCGCGCAATAAACCCAGCAGCAGGTGCTCCGTCTCAATGTACGGAGAGCCAAACTGGCTGGCCTCATAACGCGCGAAGAAGATTACGCGTCTGGCTTTTTCTGTGTACCGCTCGAACATATGTCCCTCACCCAGATGCCCCAGGTCACCTCCGCCTGAAGCACCACTCTCTTCCCCTGGCCCAAACCGACGCCGGCCTTTCCAGGAAGAAGCTTTGTAAGCCTGGCTGCCTCTCTCGTCAGTACTTGGATCGGCTAGCCAAACTAAAACTTTAAGTCGCCTGTCGTCCTTACTTCAAACAAACGACAAAACCCTAATACGTCCTTCACTCGGGCCCGCCTCAGTTAGGAAGCGAACCGGGTGACACCTCCTCGACTTGCCCTTTATGCAGATGCAACACCCGGTCACATCGACGCGCAAAGTCAAGGTTATGGGTGACGATGAGGGAGGTGAGCTGATAATCACTATGAAGCCTCCTTATCAACTCAAAGACCAATTCCGCAGTCCGGTTGTCCAGATCGCCGGTTGGCTCATCGGCCATCAGAATCCGGGGTCCGGTTATCAACGCCCTGGCCAGAGCCACTCTCTGCTGCTCGCCGCCTGACAGTTCCCCTGCCCTGTGGTGCTTGCGGTCTTCCAACCCGACCTCTCCCAACCACCCGGCTGCCTTTCCCATCGCCTGACGGTAGGACATGCCACGCATCAAGAGCGGCATAGCTGCATTCTCCTGCGCCGTAAATTCCGGTAACAGGTAGTGAAACTGCCAGACAAAGCCGATCTCGCGGTTGCGAAAGCTGGCGGCGGCATCATCTGTAAGTTTCGCCACAGGAATCTGCGCGCAGTATACGTCACCTCCTGAAGCCCGATCAAGAGTTCCGAGGATGTGAAGCAAACTACTTTTTCCCGACCCTGACTCGCCCACAATGGCCAGTATCTCTCCCTTCCTCATTCGGAAGGATAAGTTTTCAAAGAGCACCAGGTCTGACTGACCCGATCGATAGACTTTTCTAAGTCCCTCGACACGGAGAATTTCGGAGTCCTGGCCTATTAGATGCAAGCTGTTCTCCCAATGGTGCAATTCCCCGTTTTGGCCCTGTTTTTCGTCACTTTTTCTGTCTCTACCTTTCCTACATCATTAGAACCCGCAGATGGAAGTTTTGATTTACCTTACTCAATTACGAAAGTTCTCAGGTTCCCTCAAGAAATGTAAATCCGGCAAGATTTATGTCTTTTCATAGCTGCGTCTCTCCCAACATTAGATTCATTAGAACCATCACCCGTTACTCATAGCGCAATGCCTCTGCCGGCAGCACGCGGGCCGCCGACCACGAGGGATAAAGGGTTGCCACAAAAGAGATCAAAAGCGCCACTGCTCCCACCAACACTCCGTCAAGAATCCGAGGCGAAAAAGGAACATGATCAATGGAGTAGACCTCGGCGGAGAGGGGTATCAGGTGGTACTTGGCGCCGGCAAGGGCGAGCCCGTAGCCTAGTAGCAGTCCTACCAGCGTGCCCAGCACTCCAATCAGAACGCCCTGAAAAATAAAGATCTGGCGGATCTGCTGGCGTCGCGCGCCCATGGAGATGAGCACTGCAATATCTTTGGTCTTTTCCATCACCATCATAATGAGCGAGATCAGGATATTGAGGGCTGCGACCAGGACAATCAGCCCGATGGTGATAAACGTGACCACTTTTTCCAGTCCCAGAGCCCGGAAGAGGGCCTTATTCTCTTCCATCCAGTTGGTGGCCATGTACCCCTTGCCGGCAGCCTGCGCCAATTGGTCGCTGACCTCAGCAGCTTTGTAAATATCGTCAATCTTGAACTCCAGCACGGTGATCACATCTCCCAGGCCAAACAGCCGCTGCGCGTCCTTCAGGCGGATGAAGGCCCAGGCGTTGTCGTAATTGAAAAATCCAGAGTTGAAGATGCCGACTACCTTGAAACGCTCATACTTTGGGACCGGTCCAAATGGACTCAGCTCTCCCTGTGGGCTGGTCACGGTAATTACCGAGCCCAACGTGGCCCCCAGGGTTACCGCCAGGTCCTTCCCCAGAACGATGGGAGGCAGCTCCGGTGAACAATCCGGATCAGAGGCGGCGCAACGGGGAGGGTCGGCCGCTTTAAGCTTGGCCGCGGATCCGAGCTTCACTGTCTTCAGCAACTCGCTGACTTTGTTTTCGTACTCCAGAACCACGCCCTTGAGCACCACGCCGCTGGCCCGAGCTCCCCGCGAGGCCATGGCCTGCTCGTAGATGGTAGGCGCTGCGGCCACTACGTGCGGCTGCTTCTCCAGCCGCGCCATCAGGTCGCGCCAGTTGCTGATGCCGTCGTGCTGTACGGCCTGCACGAGGTTGATATGAGAGGTGGAGCCCAGAAGTTGGTTTTGCAGGTCCTGCCGGAATCCATTGGTGATGGCCAAGGCAACAATCAATGAGGCGACGCCGGCGGCAACGCCGACCACGGAAATCAGGGTAATGACCCCTATGACAGCCTGGCGGCGCTTGGCTCGCAAATAGCGCGCCGCAATAAGAAGTTCGAACCTCAAGCCGTCCTCTCAGTGGCCAATAATGTCTCCATGCAGGTTGTTCTCGTGATGAAAGCGGAAGCGCGGCAGCAGCGGCACATGCTTCTTGTATTCTCGATAATCCGATCCAAACCGCTTTTCCAACTC
>DATMMY010000099.1:0-22764 GCA_035569515.1 Candidatus Solibacter sp.
CTGTTGTGCGGTGGTACTCAGGCTTTCGGCCAGGGCTTCTTCGCAGGTGTAGTGGATCACCTTGCGATATTCGTCTCCCAGAAAAACGCGCAGGCGCGCAGTTTCCATGGTCTGGGAGCCCAGCAGATAGGGAAGCGCCTCGGGCGGCACATCAGATACGCCGAGGCCCCACAACAGGCGCAGCATCATCCCGCAAAAAGCTCGGCCGGGCACCCGCCTGATTTCCAGGTTGGCCATCCGTACACACGTTCCCAGATGCACCGGATCGCCTCTGCCGGCAACATTCATAATGTTGAGCTGGGGATCGAACTGCTTGCGGCGGATGATATGAGCGATGAGACGGGCAACATCATCTACGTGAATAAACTGAAATTTATGTTCGAGATAGTTGCCGCCTGAAGGGAGTATCAGGGGCATCCGCGTCCCCTGTTGCCGCAGTCGCCGGCCCAGCGGTCCCAAGCCACCGGGAATGCCGCGCAAGATTCCGAGCAAATAATTCTGTACCGTGGAGCCGGCAAAGATATGAGGGCGAAGGATATACGTGCGGCTTTTCATGCTCCTGGCGCGGGCTTGAATAGCGAGATCTACTTCTTTCTGGTCAAGTGCGTAGGGCAGGGTGTGGGCCTGCAGCGGTGCATCTTCAGAGACCGGCTTGGGCAGATCAGGTCCATAAACTGAGGCACTCCCCGGGAAGATGAACTTGTTCATGCCGCCCAGTCTGCGGTTATGCTCTGCCACCGCCTCCACAACACGCCCGCTGCCGGCGACGTTGATGTGCCACATCCTCTGCCGGTCGAGCACGCCGGAGCGCAGAGGATCAACAATAAAGGCCAGGTGAACGACTGCTTCGGGACGATAGGCCCGAAGCAGTTCTAGAAGCTGGTCGCAGGAGCGCTCCTGGGCGAGATCAATTTCTTCGAAATAGGTGAGAGCTGAGGCGTTCTCCGGCGGACGGACATCCACACCCACCACATGGAAATCCGGAAGCTGTTTCAATACACGGAGTCCCAGGTTTCCTGAGACTCCGGTGACGAGAACGGTTGGCTTCTGCGCCATATCTACTTGGGCGGGGCCGAAGGGCTAGGTGGCGGCGCCGCTGGTGTATTGGGCGGCGTGCTTGGAGTTCCCGGGGTTGGGGAGGCCGGGGGCGTTGCCGGAATACCGCCGGGGCTTGGAGGTGCAGGTGGAGTCCCTGGCTTGGGCGTTGGCGGAGCCGCAGTCGGCGGTGGAACCGCAGGTGCAGGAGGCGCAAAGTATTCTTTGTTGAAATCAGGATGTACGGACGCCCGGATTGAGTCCATCCTGGTCTTTATCTTCTGCTGTGACAAGCTGCGCGAAATTTCGTCTTTGACTTTTTCCAGGGGAATCGTTTCTTTGGAGTCTACTTTGTAGACGACCCAGCCGGAAGCTCCTGACTCCACTTTGCTGGCCTCACCGGCTTTCAGAGCAAAGATATCCTGCTCCTCTGCAGGTGGAAACATGCCGCGCTTGCGTTTGCCGAGATCGGTGCTCATGGGTGGAGAGGTGATACTCAGGGTGTCATACGCTTCTTTTTGAAGCTTGTCCGGATCTTCCCCTTTGGCTGCGCGCTCCCGAAGATCATTGGCCACCTGCGGCGCCTTCTTGTCGTATTCTTCCTTATTGCTTTGCCCCGAAGGGTTGCTCTTGGGGATAAAGATACGATGAAGTTTTACCTCTTCGAACTTGGGCTGATTGTCTGAGTAATACTTTTCAATCTCCTGCTGGGAAGGATTCTTGAACTGTTCTTCGAGATCCTGAAGAAATATCTGTTGCAGCAGCGCAATACGCTGTACGCGCAGGGTTGCCTGGAATTGCGGCTTGTTTTCGATTCCCGCTTTGCGGGCAGCTTCCGCAAATGTCAGCAGCTCCACATAGCGCTGGGCGAGTTGCTGGCGCTGTGCCTGGGGAATGGGTTGGTGCGACGGGTTGATGGTGTTAAGAAGGGCATCAAACTGCGCTTTGGTTATCACCGTCACACACCCCGGTGCGGCGCCGCCGGCGGCCTTGTGGGCGGGAGTGCACAGGCCTTGAATGGTGATGACCGCTTCGCTTGAGTCTCCAGCGTTTGCGCCCACGGTTGAGGATTTCCTGGCCGGGGATGAAGCCACGGCAGATGAACCAGGTGAGGCAGCCGGGCGTTTGGGAGGAGTGGTTGAATTTTGTGACTGCGCCATGGCGCTTGTGGCAGCCAGAGCAAGGACCAATAGAGTTCGAATCATCTTGAAATATACCTTTCCATTCGATGATAAAGGGACTTGGAAGTATAAGTCATTGTAGGATAACGCAATCTTCTGGAAACGCGCTCCAAAAAACTGAGACAAACTGAGACAATAGGACGTGGCTACTTCACAGTTGAATCCGGTGTTGGAAAGGATGCGGACGGAAAAGCGTGTGGTGGCCCTGAATTCCTTTCTTTCCGCTCTTGCCATTACCGTTCTGAAGCTGCTTGTGGGCGTTTCCACCCGCAGCCTGGGTATTCTTTCTGAGGCGGCCCATTCCGGGCTGGACTTGGTAGCGGCATTTGTCACGCTTCTATCCGTACGCGTGTCCGATAAGCCCGCCGATGCCGAACACCAGTATGGGCACGGCAAAGTAGAGAATTTCTCCGCTTTTATTGAAACAGGGCTATTGCTGCTGACCTGTATCTGGATTGTTTTTGAGGCAGCGCGCCGTTTGGCAGGGCATCATCCGGTACATATTCAGCCCAGCCTGACGGCCTTCGGCGTGATG
The DNA here is from genome assembly GCA_035569515.1 of Candidatus Solibacter sp. Lineage (GTDB taxonomy): Bacteria > Acidobacteriota > Terriglobia > Terriglobales > Acidobacteriaceae > Angelobacter. Next base: position 2,752 of record DATMMY010000099.1, read on the forward strand.
TTGACCTCCATGGTGGTGGACTGGTGGCGTTCCGGCGCCCTGAAAAGAATTGCCAAAAAGTATACCAGCCAGGCCCTGGAAGCTGATGCTCTCCACTTCAGCGCAGATATCTTCTCCAGCGCGGTTGTGACCCTGGGTTTGCTGCTGGTGTGGGCGGCGCAACGCTGGAACGCGCCATGGCTCACCATGGCCGATACCATCGCTGCGCTGGTGGTTTCCGGAGTCATCGTCTATGTAAGCTGGCGCCTGGCCCGCCAGACCATTGATGCGCTGCTCGATGCCGCGCCTCCGGGATATCGCGGGCGAATCATGGATGCGGCCCTCAAAATCAACGGTGTCATAGTAGTTGAGCGAGCGCGCATCCGTCGCGCTGGAAACCGCTACTTTGCCGATCTCACGGTAGGCTTGGCCCGCAACGTTACTTTCCAGCGCTCCGGCCAGGTAGTGGCTGAGATCTCAGCGGCAGTTCGTGACATCCTTCCAGACGCCGATGTTGTGATCCACTCCGTACCCAGGGAAACTGGGCACGAGAACATCTTTGATCGAATCCGGGCGGTGGCCGCGCGCAATAATTTCAGCGTGCACGATGTGAGCGTGCAGGACCTGGGGGGACGCCTGCACGTCGAGCAACACCTGGAACTGGATGAAACTCTAAGCCTCAAGAATGCCCACGAATTAGTCACCCAGATTGAGTCCCAAATGCGGCACGAGGTGCCGGAAATATCCACCATTCTCACGCACATAGAGAGCGAACCCGGCACGATCGAGCCGGGCAAAAAGATAAGCCGCGACGCCGTCCTGGAGCAAAAACTTAAATCCATCATGCATGAGTTTCCGGAAATCCTGGACATGCATGACGTGGAGATCAAGCGGGTGAGGGAAAAGGTCTATATGTCCTGCCATTGCACCATGCCCGATGACCTGCCGTTGGCCCGCGTCCATGACCTTTCCACGGCCCTGGAGATCCGTTTTAAGCAGGATGCGCCCGAACTCTTCAAGGTGCTGATCCATCCGGAGCCGCAGACTGATAACAGGAGATAAACGTGGTTGAAGCCAAAGTGAATTGGGTAAATGGAGAACGTTTCGTTGGCAGCGCCAGCAGCGGCCATGCCATGGTGATTGATTCAGACCGCCAAAGAAACACCGCCGCCGGACCAATGGAACTGGTGCTTACCGGACTGTGCGCCTGCACCGCGACCGATGTGGTGAGCATCCTGCGCAAGAAACGCGAGCCCTTTACCTCGGTCGAGGTACGAGCGGAAGCCGAGCGGGCCCCCAGCCCCCCGACAGTGTACACGCAGATCAAGCTCATTTATTCTGTCAGCGGCAGCGTCTCCCCGAAGGCCGTGGAAGACGCCGTTCGCCTTTCAGAAGAGAAGTACTGTTCGGTTTCCGCCATGCTAAAGTGCACAGCGACGATTACTACGGAAATTCGGACGCCCGAAGCGGTGGAGAGTCACCCACCAGGCTTTGCTAATAAATGAAGCAAGGGTACGTTGATGGGAATCAAAGAGGTACAGTATTTAATGCCATTCGAGACAATTCTGCAAAGAGGAGCTGAACATGTCCCAAAAGAAAGTTGTGGTATTCAGCGCGCCCGGGTGACCGCCCTGCGATTGGGCCAAAGCCCACCTCGCGGAGCGGGGGATTGAGTTTGACGTGAAAGATGTTAGCGTTGATCAGCAGGCGGTTTTCGAATTAGTGCGCACATATAAGAGCCGTTCAACTCCAACCATTGTTGTTGGCGACCAGGTGATGATCGGCTTCGATCCTGACCAACTGGACCGAATGCTTGCAACTTGAATCTCTAGAATCAGAGAATCCAGCCCAACTCGTGCCCGCCGGGACCCATCCCTGGCGGGGCTATTTCCTGATTGCCGGCGCCACCTTTTTCTGGGGAGCAGCGGCAACCTTCGGCAAAGCGGTATTCACGGGGCGCCTTTTTGCCGGGCTTCCCGCAATTTCCCCCCTGGTCATCACTCAGACCCGCACCACGTTTGCAGCTTTGATGCTGTTGGTGCTGCTGTGGCTGCGGTATGGACGCCCATTCTTCAGGATCGCGAAACGCGATCTGGTCCTCTCCCTCCTGATCGGTGCGATGGGTATTGCAGGCTCCAATTATTTTTACTATCTGGCAATCCAGAAGACGACGGTGGCCCTGGCCATAATTCTCCAGTACACGTCGCCCGTGTGGGTGCTGCTTTATATGGTGTTGAGAGGACGACAGCGGGCAACGCTGGGAAAGATCTCCGCTGTGGCGCTGGCCCTCATCGGGATCGCGTTGGCCGTCGGGCTGTTCCGCTCCGGCATCCATCCGGATGGGGGAGGCGTGGCCGCCGCGATGGTTGCGGGTCTATGTTTTTCTTTTTACATCGTGACCGGAAAGGATCTGGTCGCTCGCAATCATCAACTCAAAGTGATGACCTATGCGTTGCTGGGCTCGGCCGCGCTGTGGATGGCGGTGAATCCCCCTTGGCGTCTGATCGCACAACACTATTCCGCTGGACAGTGGCTTTTCCTGTTCCTATTTTCGTGTCTTTCCATTCTGCTGCCATATGTCTTGTACTTCACCGGGTTGAGATACCTGGACCCAACCCGGGCTGTAGTGACCAGTTGCCTGGAGCCGGTATTCGCTACTCTGCTGGCGGTGACATTCCTGAATGAGGCACTTCAAGGGATGCAGGTGCTGGGAATTGTCGCGGTGCTGGCCGCGACAGTGATGGTGCAGAGGAGTAAATAGCCCTCGGGGTGTCCATCACTGAGAGAGGGCGATGAAGGCAACGATCAAGGCTGTAGCGAGCAGAGTCATGGCAAATAGTACGGTGGCCTGTTTGAAACGCCTTCTTCTGGGGCTTTCGGGGTGGAGCTTTTCATGAAGACTGATCCATAATCAAGGATGTTAACAGGGCTTTGCTCGGAGGCATCCGATCTCTTGAGACGCGGCATGAGCATAAAGCTGACAGGCGGCCTCTTGAGGCCGCCTGTCACGCTGATCGCGTATTGCAGGAACGCAATGGACTAAAGGTTCGATTTATACAGCCACTGCACTCGCGAGAAGTTCGGCGCGCCAACTGAAGTGGTGTTATTGGCAACAGTGGTGGTGGTAGTGGTGGCAACGGTGGTTGAGGGGAACCAGGGCGGAGCGAAACCGTTGGCCGCGAAGCGCCGGTCAAAGAAGACATTTCTCGTGGTGGCGCCGATGTTTTTGATGTTGTTCTGGATACGGCCGCCAACGATGTTCAGGTTACTAATGCTACTTCCGATGTTTGTGAGACCGCCTGTGCCACCCTGCGAAATTGTGGCCAGAGAGGCGTCAATCTGCAAATTTCGGTCTGATTGTTGATTGTTGAGCTGGATGTCGCCGCTGGCCGTGAAAATCCCCAGGACCTGCTTATGGTCATTTGCCGGGATCAGCGTATCGGCAGGTGTGCTGCCGGAAGCAGTGAGCGTTACAGGTTCGCTCTTGTAGAGAATATCGCCGGTGATGGCTACACTGTTGGCGGCGGTAACGGTGAGGGCAGTGCCGTCGTTCACGGCTGCCAGACCTTCGCCAGGGCCCTTGAGCGCCGTGATACTGCCGTTCACGTAAAGCATCGTAGCATCGCTGGTGGGGTTGCTGCTCGAATCCTGTACAGAAGGAACTCCGGTGATGTTGAGAGTAGTGGAGCCACTTTGCACCACGGTCGTGCCTGTGCCCGGCGTAGTTCCCGGCGTAATGGTGATGGTGGTGGTTACGCCATTGTTCACAATGGTGTAGATCTGTCCATTGGTCCCGCTGGGCGAAAGCGTCACCGTCGCGTTGCCTTCCACGTAGATGCCGCCGCCCGTTAGCGTGGGCGCAATGGCGTTGCCAAGAGCATCAACGGTCTTATAGGGCAGGTACACGCCAGATGTGGCTCCCCCACTTGGATAGGCCGTTTTACTGATGTTCTTTAGAGCGGCGTTGCGCTCGGTGTTTGAAACTGCCGTGCTGCCCATCCCTTTACCGTCCAGGACGGCCCGCTGTTGGTTGAAGTCGTTGGGTGGCAATGGGACGCTGGGCTGTCCCCGATTGAAGCCTTGATTGAACGTTGGGGCAATCGTCGTGGCCCCATTCGTGTCAGTCGCGGCATTAAGCTGGTCGCAGGGACCGCCGCCGCTGAACTGAAACCCTCCATTTGCGCCGGCGCTCCCGACCGAATCCGTGAAGATGTACTTGCCGGTGTCGCCAAAAGTCCAGGACCCATTTGTAAACACCGGCCCGGAAATCGTACCCGGCACAAGGATCGATCCGCTGCAGATATTTTGCTGATCAATGAACATGCCCCACGACGCAAAGCTCTGTGTGGTGGTGCTGCTGGAACTGCTGGATCCGGCGGCCGTAGAAACCAGGAGAGTCAGATTACCGCTGTCTGTTATGGTGGCCTTTTCTCCGCCCTGGGCCTGGCCAATGGCTGACAGCGAATAACTGTATTGGTACTGGTAGCTGCTGGGGTTGCCGGTGGGATTAGGGCAAGTGCCGCCGGCTCCGGTACCCTGAGGCAGACAGCTCACCAGCGTGAGATTGGTTACATTGGTGTCAATATGAAAACTCTCCGGCCAGGAACCGGATGTCGCGCCACTGCCGGTAATGGTGTAGTTCGTGCCGTAGCTGGTGTTGACCGAACTGACAACATTGGCCTCTGTACCGGCAGGTATGGGCTGCGTATTGATGGCTACAGTGGCCGGAACAGCGGCGCTGAGCTGGTTTACCAACTGCTGGCGCACGATGTTCAAACCGGAATCGGCGGCATAGAAGGCCCCGCGAAAATTGCGGTAGTAGCCATTCACCAGCAGATCAGACCTTACCGATATCACCATAGCCAGGCTCAGCCCCGTCATCAGCAGCAACAGCAGGAGGGTGGTCAGCAGGGCGACGCCACTCTCTTGCTTCCGCAAGGATCTCCGCTTGTTCCTCGAAAGATTGATTACGTTACGTTGCATACTGTTCTCCTTTACTGATCGTTCATGCTGAGATTTCGGGGGTTAATGGTCACAGAAACGCCCTGAATCTTGTAGGGTCCGCCGTCGAAAGCGTTCGCGTACTTGTTATTGGGATCGTTGGCCGGTGGAGTCCTGCCGATCAGGGAGACCCGAACTGCGCGTACTTTGGACCAATCACTGTCGTAACCGCACTGGTCCGCCGGCAGCGTACACCCATTTGCCACTGATTTCTGAGCAGCGTTGAAGTTGTAGGGCTGGTCGGCAGTGCCGTTGCGGACAGAGGCTCCTACACGGAAGCCAATCACCTGTTCGGCGACTACATCAGCCGCTGCCGATCCCTGTTTCCGTACCAGCTTCGGGTTGCTGGCTGTTGTAATGTCCACTGAATACACAACCGGGTTGAGCTTCAGAACCCAGTCTTGCGTGGCAACGAATGTGTGGGTGAGCGGGAGGAGAGTATCGTTGTTGTCCCCAGGGTTCGCAATCAAATATTTTTCACTGCCATTGATGCCATTGAGGGTGGTCGAAGGGAAGGTGAGGTGCACTACGCTTCCCGAAACCACGCCATCTGCGTTGAGGGTAGTAGTGGTCACCCTCGATCTTGGGCTGCCGGGCTTGAGCCACAGGAGTTCATCGCCGTTCTTGAAAAGCGCGGCAAGGGCGGCCGCCGTCATAGTTGCAGGTGGTGTCAGATACACATCGGTGCCGGTATCGGTGTCCACGTCAACCGGTCCAGTTGCGCTGGCACTGGGATGCAAGGGGGGTACGGTTGTGTCGGCTGCAACCACATTCAACGTGTCGAAACAATTTGCCCCGTACGTGGTGCCTGTGTTGCATGCTGCCGCTTGGGATTGGTTGGCGATAGTGATGCCGATTGGCCAGTCTGCGATCAGCGCTCCCGGAAAGTAACCCGTGCCGGCATTCGAGACGTCAACCTCCATTTGGGAGATGGCATTGCGCAAGGCCATGTTCAGTCCCACCTGGTTCTGAGTTGAGCTGGCCAGCTTAGTATGGTTCTTAACCAGACTCACGGCAGCTCCGCCAATGACCAGAAAAATCGCCATAGCCACCATAAGCTCTATCAACGAAAATCCGGACCGCGACTGCCGGGCCGGAACCCTGCGCGAAAGAGTGATTGCCCGATAACGTTTGGTTCTCATGGTCTCACCGTGCTCATCTGAAATGTTGCCTGCTGCCCCTGGGTCGCCGTGGTCAAGGTGACTAAGACGGTAATGCGCCGTACTCCGTTCACTGGAGTATTTGCCTCGATCAGCCAGCGCCGATTAAAAACTGCCATATCCGGTGTAGCCGCCGGCGGCGTACCGACAATAGTCTTGGAGCTGGCCGTGCCGTTGGGCGAGTGCTTGGTAATCGTATAGTTGGCCGCGGCGGTGACGGGATCTATTCCCGTAGACGTTTCAACGATATCGCCACTCGCTGAGGCGTCCTGCCCGGCCGAGGCCTGAATCTGGTCGAAGTACCCTGCCGTGTCGGCAGTGAGACTCCCGCCGGCAGCGACATTTGTGTCGCTTGCCCCGTAACGATTGAGGTCCTCAATCTTTTCGGAGGCCAGCAAAGCCTCGGTGCTCATGTACCGCGACTGCACCGAGGTACCTGACATCTGGCTCATGAGGGCTGCTACGCCCAGCATTCCCATGGCCATGATGAACATGGCAAGCAGGGTCTCAATCAGAGTAAAACCGCTTGCGCGGCCCGCTTTACGGTGTGACAGTGATGCTTCCATAATTTGATACCGTGATCGTTTCTGTTTTGCCGGTCAAGCCCAGAGTAAAATTCATCGCTCCTGTTGTAGCCGTTACCGCTCCGTTAGGCTTGAAGTTGAGGGTTGTGTCCTGGTTAAGCGTCATTGTGATGGGGGTAGCCGTCGAGAGAGGTACAGCTCCACCTACGTTGCCCCACGTCCCGCTGCTGCCTGGATCGCTTTGCACCTGATAAGTCACGTTAGTGCTGTTGAAGACGACCCGGTATGGATATCCTGACGATATGGCGCGATAGCGCGACGTCTGGATCGCGCCCGTTGCAGAGACCACCGCGCTCTTAAGTCTGTACTGCGTCACGGCGTTCCCGACTAACGGAATGGCGATGGCCGTCGCAATCAGGACGATTGCCATGGTCACCAGAAGCTCGATCAGACTGAAGCCTCTGATGGAAGCAGGCGCTGGGCGCAACGGTAAAAATCGGTCCTGGCTGGCCGGGCCATACCTCATAAGACGCATCTCCATTCCGGTCTTCGGATAGATCTTCAATAATCCATAGACCGATACCATTGTTTTCTAGCTCATTGCCAACCGCGGTTCAAGTTACGGAAGTCGTGTTTTTGCGTTCGCCCACAGTGCCTCGCCCACGATTGTGAAAGCTGGAGAGTCATGTTAGAGCTACCTCTATTTGTACGCCAACAACCATTGCGGGCAAGCTGAAATGAATTGCTGACGAATCTAGTTATTCAATAGGGGAGATACCGCAAGGGGAGGATTTGCTAAGGTTACACTCGGAGGCAGGTTTCGTCAAACATCAATTAAAGGGCTCTAATTCATCATCATTTTCTTTCAGGAGCACTTGAAGAGCACCGGCAAGATCTGCAGGGGGGGTGCCTATTTGTAAGCAGCGGCCGCGCGTCTTGCAGGCACGTAGAGGCAGTTGCGCCCATCATCGTGCTTTTCAAGACAGGTTGAGCACAGGCGCAGGACGTGGACGCGGCAAAAAACCTGGGCAGTCTCCTGATTGCAAACGGAGCACATTTTCTCGGTTTTCCTGTCCAGTTTTCTGTCTTTAGACGTGGTGGCCTCAAACTGGGACTTGAGTTTTCGGCCGTGAAGATAGAATCCTGAGGCGAGGATCATGGCGCCGAAAGAGAATGTAGAAGAGCCCACGGAAAGAATGAGTTCCCGGTTGGATGTGCCAAATCCCGCGGCCAGGACAACGAGCCCCAACGTCGCGATACAAGCCCCTATTACGTAAGTAACCTTAAACATGTTCTTATAAAGTTTTCAGGAGTGGAGGTACGGTTCTGTATATCACAGATGCCGGGATTAGTAATCAGCAAATGACGGCCCTAACCTGAAAAGCCAACGTCTTAACGGTCCTTTACCTGTAAAATACAGCCATGACTCACCTGAGAAGGATTGTCGTATTTGTCGCGTTGATGATGGCCACCGGCCTGGCGGAACATAAGTCCGCCACCCTGCAGTTCATGGTGGTCAAGGATGAGAATGGTAAGCCGGTGCGCAACGCAGAGATTGTGCTGCATGCTGTGGATAAGCACGGAAAGCAGCACTCCGAAGGTCTGGAATTGAAGACCCACGAAGACGGCAAGGCTCAGATCGGCGGCATTCCCTTTGGAAAGTTGCGGGTGCAAGTGATTGCCCGTGGCTTTCGCACCTTCGGAGAAGATTACGACATCAATCAACCCTCGCATGAAATAACCATTAAGTTGCAGAAACCGCAGAACCAAACGACGATCTACAAATAACGCCCACACCCAGGCAATTGGGCGGGACCACACAGGTTTCTTGACAGAATCCGCGTGGAATGTCATGTTTCTTAGCTTTTAGTTTGCTTGCAAAATCTTGGCGCGTTGACCTTACGGAAAGCGGGAAAGGGAAGAGCAGAGTGAAAATCAGGATCTTCTTTCACGACAAGTGCTTCGACGGGACTGCTTCTGCGGCACTGTTTTCCCGCTTCTACCGGGAGCGGATCCGCAACGATGCGCATTTTCAGTTCAGCGGATTAGTGCACCGTGCGGGGGCGCTGTTCAATGAACAGGATTTTGATGGCGACGAGAATGCCATTGTTGATTTTAAGTACTCTCCCTCGCCGAAAATTACGTGGTGGTTCGATCACCATCAGAGCGCGTTCCTGACACCCGAAGACGCGGAGCACTACCGCAACGGCGACAAGTCCCGGAAATTCTATGATCCTGATTTTCGGTCATGCACAAAGTTTCTGGCCCAGGTGGCCCGGGAGAAATTCGGATTTGATCCCGCTCCGGTCGCGGAGCTGATCCACTGGGCCGATATCATTGATGGCGCGCAGTTCAGCACGCCGGAGATGGCGGTGGAGATGGCGGAGCCCGCTATGAAGCTCACCATGGCGATCGAATCCACGAACGATCCGGGGTTTCTGCCCCGGTTGATTCCGCTGCTGGTCAGCGAGCCCCTGGCCAAAGCGATTGAAGAGCCCTTCGTGGCCGCGTTGATTCCGCCGCTGATGGAGCGGCACCGGAAATCCATCGACATCCTGCGCGAGAGATCGGAGTGCAGGAATAAGACCATTTATTTCGACATCACCGACCTGGATCTAGAGGGATACAACAAGTTCGTCCCGTACTACCTGCATCCTGGCTCGGTCTATAGCGTGGGGCTGAGCAGCAGCAGTTTCAGGGTCAAAGTGGCGGTGGGATCCAATCCGTGGACCAAGCAGGAAAACATGGTGAATCTGGCCAAGATATGTGAACGCTATGGTGGTGGCGGACACGCCCGAGTGGGCGCCATCTCCTTCTCCCCGGACAAGGGCGATGAGGCCCGCAAGGCCGCAGCCGAAATTGTGCAGGAATTGAGAAGCCAGGACATCCACTGAGAGCGAGCGAAAGCCAATTTAGCCGCGAATTCACGCGAATAAACGCGAATCAGGGCGGTCCCGCCCGGCAGACAGGCCGATTCAACAGTGAAGAATTAGCTGAGACACCATCCTAGATTTTGGCGCCCAGCGATTTGGAGTATCACCTCGCGCCTTAATCCCAACCTACTACCTGTTTCTCAAAATCTTCCGTCGCAGGGTTGATCCAGAGTAGATCACCGGATACGCTGGTTCAATATTCGGAGTTTCTAAAAAGCATTGCAATCCAGAAAAAACATTTTGATAGTTGCATCTCTTCTGGGACTTGGACTTGGACTTGGGGCGACAGGGCAGACCGCCCGCTTTTCCGGAACGCCGGCGAAGACGCCGGCCAAAGCCAGGCAGAGCGTCCCGGTAAAGTTGACGCCGCAACAGAAGTTTGTGCTGGATACCGTCACGCTTGCAGTCTCTTTGCCACAGGCGGACCCGCAGGACCGATTGCGAGTGTTGTCGAGCGCGGCCAACGTCGTTTCTCCTATCGACCAAAAATTAGCCAAGGGCCTGTGGCGCGAGGGCGTGCGGATTGAATCCGAATTGATCCAGTTGGGCAAGACACCTGCAGTGTCGTTGATGTCGGCAGGGGAGGCTGACTGCGCCTCGGCCCAAAGCTTTGTGGAGAACCTGCCTGAAAGCAGCGTTGTGGCTGCGGAGCAGGCCATCATTGGAGTGGTAACCACCTGTCCGAAGCAGACAGTGGATATAGTCTCCCGCCGGCTGAGCGCCGCCCTGGAAAAGAAAATTGTGGCGCCCCGGGCCTTGATGGCGACGGCGCAAGCTTTGGGCGTAAAGTCGGCATGGTCGCAGACTAATTTTGAAAAGATGTTTAGCTCGCTGCCGGACCCCACGGACAGCGCCGGTGAAGCGCAAAACTTTGCCGCGATGTACGCTCGCATGGCGACAGAAGTGGACAAGAGTACTGCCCGCAAGACCGGTCTGGAGCTGCTGGAGTGGTTGGGGAAGTCCGACGACAGTCCGTTGCGCACCCTGTCGGTAAATATCGCCAATGGCGCAATGAAACATGCGCTGGGGGACGAAGGATTTCGGGAAGCCCTCCATGGCAATGTTGTCGCCGAGTCGTTGGTTCAGAACGTGCAAAATGCCGGGTCGCCCGGCAAGGTTGAGCGTCCCCCGGTGGAAAGCGCCTCAGTGCTAAGCGCGATGAAAAATAACGGCACGGACCAAGGCGACCGCCTGCGCGAACTACCGGCCAGCAACCGGGCCCGGGAAGCGGCTGCCCACGGTTTTTCTGCCGGCACCGCCGGTGACAAACAGCAAGCCGCAAAGTACTTTGACATGGCCTTTGCCGCAGTCGATGAAGTGTGGGAGTCTCGTACGCCGGAGCAAAACACCGCCGCCATAGTGGAAGAGGTCAGTGAAGCGGCGGCGCAAGTTGATTCGGTAAATGCCCTGACCCGCGCTCAACAGCTGCGTGATCCTTCCGCGGAAGCCATTGCCATGCTGGCGGTGGCACGCGTTGTTTCCTCCACCGGTATATCAACCCGGCAAGTGACCCGGTGAAAGTTGTAGAATCTCAGTAAGCAATCAAGCTCAGGATTTTTTTCTTGGTACAGATCATCACGGTCCGCTGTATCCAATGCAACCGCCAGTTTCGAACTGTCTCGACAGTCCTTGAAAGTTCGGGCGCGCCCAACTGTCCAAACTGCGGATCACGCATGAGTATCTCTGCGCCCGAACCGGTTTCCGTTCTCTCGAACATCGATTTGAGTGCCGCGTGAGCCGGAAGAACAAACTCTCCACCAGTTATCTCATGCAAAACGTGCCAATGCTCTCGAGCATAGTGAAGGATAGGGTGTAGGAGAATTTGAAGGTATGGCACAGGCCCCGGGAAAGACTCATAATTTCCTGCGCGATATTAAATACTCACGTGCTGGAGGCATCTTGGGGATTCTTCGGGACGAAGAACGTCCTTCAGAATGAGAAGGGGGAGAGTGTGGCGCGTGGAGACCGTGATCAGTGTGGGTGTGGCTTGTTGAGTGTGGCTTGGTATGTGGGTTAAGGAGCGTGATGTGTAAATTTTTTTCGTTTCACTACACTTCTGCCCCTTGTCATTCTGGGGCCGTTCTTTGGCCGAAGAATCCCCACGCTGTTTCACGCAATTTTCATTTACTTTCTTTGTGTTGCTTCCCCTGCGGCTCTGATCTCTCTGCCAGAGTCTGCCTCAGTGCTCGGCCCTTCAAACGCAGAAGCGCCCTTCGTTTGGCGTGCTTAAAGTGGCGGGCCTTGTCTCCATTCCATTTCGACATGTAAATCGGTCTCCAATGTATTCCTAGTGATCATACACTCTTCTTGATTCAATTGATCTTGCCTATCTCCGTGTCGTCTCAGTGCGTCCGTGTCTCAGTGGTAGGTTTTGTCTCAGGTTTCATCTCGCCTGAGACCTGACCTTTACGGTGAGCGGCAAAGAAGTCGAAGATGGCGGCCATGTTCGTTGCTGCGACGTTGCCGTGATTTCCGCCAGGCACTTCAATGTACTTGACTTCGACTCCGAGCTTTTTCATCTCCGCGACCATGGCGCGGGTGCCAGTGACGGGAACAATATCATCGGCGTCGCCATGCACCACGATTTCCGGGATAGCGCGCATCTTTTCCACGGTTGCCGGGTCGCCGGTGCCGGAAATTGGTCCCAGCCCCGCCCAGAGATCGGGGTGTTTGGCCCCGATGGCCCAGGTGCCGATCCCACCCATTGAGTGCCCCATCAGGTAGACGCGGCTATCGTCGATTTTGTATTGCTGTTTAACTTGCTGAACAACCTCCATCACCTCGAGTTCGCTTAATTCCGTTCGGCGATTGCTCTGGCCTGCCACGCGAAACGCCCCATAGCCGCCGTCAATGCGGTAGCCGAGCGGCGCCACCACGATGAAGCCGTGTTGCTCCGCCAGCTTTGGAATACCGCCGTAGACGGCGCTGAACATGGAGTCTTCGCTTGCGCCCAGTCCGTGCAGCGCCACAACCAGCGGAAAAGCGTGGGAGGGGTTATACGTTGTCGGCACATAGAGGTGATAGGGCATGATTTCCCCAGCGTCTTTGAACATGTAGTGACGCTTGAAATCTCCGGTGCGCCTCGCGAACGGATCTTTGCCCGATTTTGCGGCGGCCAGTAGCTGATCGGCGCTGGCCAGTTCTTTCGCCAGATCGAATGCTCCGATCTCTATGCGCCCGCGATCCACATTGTGGAGGTATTCACCCGGGTACAGAATATCCGGCCGTATTGCTTCCGGCGCCTTAGCGGCTTCAATCTCAATCTGGGCCAGTGTGGCGTCGAGGTTCTTACGCACCACGACGCGGAGGGCGGCCAGTCCGAGAGACTGTGTTCCGTCAAAGATCTCTGCCTGAATCTGGTAGGGGCCATCGGCAACGCCCGAAAGGTCAACGTCCATGCGAAATGGGGATTCGCGAAGATCGCGGCTGGCTTCGTCGAACTTGCCCAGATCTTTTTCCGAATCACCCGGTTGGGGCGGCAAGCCGATGCTGGTGAGTCCTCCCTGTAAAGGCGGTTTCGCCAGCCAGACGTGGGCAGAGAGGGGGTGATCCAGTTTCAGAGATGGGCTGTAGATCTGCTCCAGACGCAACGCATAAGGTTTGGATGAATCAACAAACACATGATCAGAGCGCAGCACCAGAGAGCTCCTGAAATCGAGAACGTCGGTCCAGTCTTTTCCAGCCAGCACTGTAAGCCCTTTGGCGATCAGCCGGCGTACCTCTCCGGTCCTGCCCTGTTGCGTTGCGGTGGCGAGGTCATTGTCGATCGCGTCGATTTTTGCCTTGAGTTCACCCTGGGGACTCACCCGGCGCTTGGTGACCGTATAGTTGAGGCGGGTCAGCGCGAGGTTAGGCAGCGACTGAGGTTGAGCGGAGGTTGAGAAAAACGCCAGGAAGAAGACGGTTGCTGTAAGAACGGAGCGAACTGGTTTCATGCTTTCTCCTAATTTGAAAACCGGCCGGCATTGAAGCCAAAGACCTTGAAGTTTTACAGCAAAGGACGCCAGGGACGCAAAGGAAAATCGGAAAATCAGTGCACGGCTGACTTCGCGGCCAAGCGCGAAGCAGAACATTCAGGTGAGAAGATTGACGAACGTTTAGGGCGTGGCGGATCCTGCGGCCATCCGAACCAGGGCGCGGAACTTGTCTGCTTGCTCCTGTTCAGCAGGTGTTTCCGAATGGAACTCCACACCGTAGTTGTAACCTCTACGGTGGCGCACAAGGCCGCGTGCTCGAATTGGTTCGCCCGAGTATGGCTCGGTAAATTCAACAAAGACTTCGGTGCCCGCCGTTAGCTCAATACCGGCAAAGACCAGAAGGCCTCCTTGACTGATATCGGTGGCGCGGCCGCTGGTAATACGCGTGTTGCCGTTGTGGGAGACAATAAGCCGTATGGGCAGATTGAGCCTGTATCGTTGCCAGCGTCTGAATACCGCCCTTTCGTTCCCGAGCCTGGCGCTGGTGTGTGTTGCCATAACAGAGATCATAGATTGTTTGGCGCCGTAGATGGAAGTTACAGAAGTGCCGGTAGGAAGAGCCAGCAAAGGGGCCTTGCAGGCCATGGCGTTTTGGCCCACAAGAGATTATTCCGTAATGACCGCTTAGGACAGCAAAATAGGGAGTGAGCCTTAGTCGTCACGCCAAGGCAGCAATGCCGATTCCGCTATGACCCTCTTCGCGGAGTGTATGATCGTTTCTTTGATTTTCCGGCGATTTTCCGGCAGTGATTTTCCGGCAATTATATCTGACCATTTGCGCCAGGAGGCGATCTTGCGAATCTTTCGTATGGCAGTATTCCAATCCTTAACGTTTGGACTGTGTCTTGGTTCATTGTTCGCCCAGAGCGGCCTGCAGAGCGGCGATTTGTACAAACTCCGATCCGTAGGCGAAGTCCAACTTTCTCCCGATGGAGCCCGTCTTGCTTACACGATCGTCTCCAACGGGGAGACCGGGCGCCCTTACTCCCAGCTTTGGTTGATGAATGTTGCTGACGGAAAGAGCTTCCGCCTGGGCGGAGAAAATGATCGGGGAGGGAATCCAACCTGGTCTCCGGACAGCAAGTGGATTGCCTACAGCGGACGGTCAGGCGCGAAGGGCGGCCTTTGGGTAGCCCGCGCCGATGGCTCCAATGCGCGCTTCCTGCACGAACTGGAAGGCACCAACAGCCCGCTGCCCTCCACCGGCAAAAGCGTTGCGTGGTCTCCGGACTCCAAGCAGCTTGCCTTTGTTTCCGCCACTCCGGGGCCCGAAACTAAAGACCTGTCGTCCGATCCGATCGTGATCACCCGTTATCTGTATAAGCCCGATTTCAGCGAAGGCAACAGCCATTTCAACGACAATCGCCGCCTGCACATCTTCGTGGCGGAGCTGGCCGGCGGAAGTGTCCGGCAATTGACTAACGGTACGCGCTACGAGCATTCGATCGACTGGTCACCAAATGGTCAGGAGCTCCTGTTTGTCTCCAACCTCGAACCCAATGAAGACCAGTTTTTCAACTATGACATCTTTGCTTTGAAGATTGCCGATAGCAGCATCCGTCGCCTTACCGCAACCGAGAATGCCGAATACCGTCCGCTCTGGTCGCCCGATGGCGCTCATATCATTTACCAGGCCACCAGGAGAGGACTTACCGATCTGGAAACCACCATGGAAGACACGCACGTGTGGATCATGGATGCCGACGGCCGCAATCGCCGCGAGTTGGGCGCGGCAATCGACAATCGGCAGAGCGCACCGCTGTGGTCGGGCGACGGTAAGTCAGTGCTGTTTACGGTGCAGGAGAGAGGGAATGTGAAGCTCTTTCGGCTGCCTTTGAATGGCGGCGCTCCGGAGGTGCTGGTCAGCGACAAGGGATCAGTAGGAGAATTTTCCGTCGCTGCCAATGGGAAGATTGCCTATACATTCCATAGCACCTCTGACCAACCTGAGCTTTACCTGTTGGAGAATGGCAATCCACGGAAGTTGACCGACTTGAATGCCGATGTGCTCCGAGGTAAACAGCTTGGGGAGACCGAATCATTTACATTTATCAGCAATGACAATAAGTACGAAGTCGAAGCTTTCTTGACCAAGCCCGCATCCTGGAAGGCTGACGGCAAGTATCCCCTGATTGTGAACATCCACGGAGGGCCGCACGGACAGCAAGGGCCGGCCTTCAATTTCAGGAACCAGGTCTATGCCGCAAAGGGCTGGGCCACGCTCCTGGTCAACTATCGAGGATCCACCGGATACGGCCAGAAATTTGCCGACGCGGTTTTTGGCGACCAGAACGGCAATGAAGCCCAGGACGTGCTCTACGGTCTCAGTGCCGCCATGCGTAGAAACCTGTGGATTGACCGTGATCGCCTGGGCGTTGAAGGCGTGAGCTATGGCGGTCAACTGAGCGACTGGCTCATCACTCAGACCAATATCTTTAAGGCCGCGATTCCCATCGCCAGCATTGCCAACCTCATCAGTTACAACTACATGACTTATTACAACCAATATGAGCAGATGGAGTTCGGCATCTTTCCCCATCAGGGAAATATGATGGACGTGCTGTGGGAGCGTTCTGCCTTGAAGCATGTCGCCAGCGCCCACACGCCCACAATGCTGATGCATGGCGAAAACGACAACGACGTTCCTATTGCCGAAGCGGAGCAGTTTTACGTTGCGCTGAGGGACGTTGGAGTGGAGGCAGTCATGGTCCGCTATCCACGCGAGGGACACGGGCTGCGCGAGCCACGGCACCAGGTTGACAGTCTCGACCGGAGTATATCCTGGTACGAGAAACATTTTCCGCCGCCCACCGCTCACTGATGAGTTTAGGTCTTAATGCTGGATGTAACGAGAATTCTGTTCTTGCTCCGGTAACGCAATGGATCCTCGCTTCAGAATTTGGTAATTGGGTAGCTTCGTAATTGCGTAATTGAAAATCAAAGCGAAATTTCAGATCGGTCCTTGAGAGTGGCGCAGCCGGACCGCTGCGACGAGGAATGCCGCGGTGATTGCCAGGCCGATCCACAGGCCCGGGCTGATCAGGAATTGACCCACACTGAGGTGTGTCAGCGGATCCATCGACATGCCACTACTCACTGGGAACGCGGCATCTTCCGGGCCGCCACCCAAACGGGACACCAGCAGGGTGGCGAAATGCGAAGTATTGAAGGCAATCTTCTCGACGACACTGATCGCGAGTATTGGTAAAGCGGCCCATAGAAATGCCGCGCGCCGCGCCCAGGCTGACACCAGCAGCAGCCAGCCGTAGATTGGCGCGTACCAAAGCGAATGAATGGCCAGAAGGTGGTAGAGCAGCATTACATCCTTCTGGAACAATGGCACATGGGCCCATAGCGTCGCGACACTTATGCCGCTTCCCAGCAGTACTGCGGTGCTTAGCAGCAGCATGATCCATTGCGTGACAACGGTGATCGCGAAGGTGAGCAGCGGGAGAACCACGAGGAGAATGCTCGCCTTCGAGAGCACTGTCGTGAGATCGGAAACCGGCAGCGACTTCCAGAAGAGAATGCTGCGATCGCGACGTTCGCCGTGCAGCGCGTCGAGACAATAGAACACCCCGACGATAAAAGTGGCCCCCATGATCAGAAGCGCAGCGAAGGTGTACGGCTGCTCGATCAACTCGTGCTGCTGCGCCGGGGTGAGCGCCAACGCGGCACGCATCTTGTCCCGCAGGTGAATGGTGCTGATCAGGAAGCCGAACAGAAACAGGGCGGCGACGGCCAGGGGCGCGATGTAGATCGAACGGTTCTCCCACAATTCGCGTCGCACCGACCAGTACATGAGCCGAGTCGCCGGGATCACCGTGGGCGCGATTACCTGCGATTCGAGGGGAGATTCGGGTATGGCGTTCGATTGAGTATTCATCTGGCAGCTCCTTGTGCCTGGCCGGCCTGATTGCCTATCACGGCAACAAACAAGTCGGCGATGCTGGGCGTGCGCACGTCGCCAAGCGCCGCGAGTTGTTGACGATCGACAGCATCGAATAGCAGGATGCTGCGACCGAACACCTGGCGCTCGTGCATCGGCTTGAACGCCCGTGCCGCAGCGAGCTGCTCGGGATGCAGCACCACTTCCAGATAGCGCGACTCCAATTCTTCGATGCTGCATTCGAGAACGATGCGACCGCGGTTGATGAACATGAGATCGGTGAGCACGTGCTGCACCTCTTCAACCTGATGTGTGGTCACTACGATGGTGCGGCTGCGATCGAAGTAGTCGTTCAGCAGCGAATCGTAGAACTGCTTGCGATACAGGATGTCCAAACCAAGCGTCGGCTCGTCCAGCACCAGCAATCTCGCGTCGATCGCCATGACAAGGGCGAGGTGCAGTTGGGCCACCATGCCTTTCGACAAATGCTTGACCTTGCTGGCGCTCCTGATACTGGTCTTCGCAAGAAAACCTTCCGCTTTCGCACGATCGAATCGCGGATGCACGCCGGCGACGTAGTCGAGCGCCTGCGAAACGCTTATCCAGCGCGGCAGCACGGCGACATCGGCAATGAAGCAGACATCCCGCATGAGCTGATCACGCTCGGTCCAGGGGTCGCGTCCCAGCACCCTCAGTTCTCCCTGATACGGTGTGAGACCGAGAATCGCGTTGAGCGCGGTGGTCTTGCCTGCGCCGTTGGGACCGATGAGCCCGAGAATGCGGCCCTCTTCGACCCGCAAATCGATGCCGTCCAGCGCAATGGTTGTGCCGAAGGCCTTGCGAAGGCCGCGGGCTTCTATGCATGCCATAGCTTCAGGGCTCCTCCTCGGGGGGATTCGACTCGGCCGTTTTCGACTCTGCACCATCCGACGAAGACCCGCGGGTTGCGGCAGCATCCAGCAGTTCTTTCGCTGTCAGGCCGAGCCGTTGAATGGTTACGTAGACCCTGGGCCAATGTTCGGCAAGAAACTTCTGGCGCTCGCCCTGCAACAGCAGATTGCGGGCGCCCGCATTGATGAACATGCCGCGACCTCGCTTGCTCTCGACAAGTTGTTCGTCGACCAGTTGCTGATAGCCCTTCAGAACCGTGAGCGGATTGACCCGGTATTCGGCTGCGACATTGCGCACGGACGGCAACGGATCCCCTTCTTTGAGCACGCCGTCGAGTATCATGGCGACGATACGGTCGCGAAGCTGGCGGTAAATCGGCTGACTGTCGTTCCACTCACGATCCATCATGGGTTCCAGATAGCACTTACCAGAGATACGCGCCCGTCATTTTGTCCGATGCAGGTCGAAGTGCGCGTGGACTGGCTTGTCCCCCTCCTCGATGAAAGTCCAGTCTTCAGTGTGATGATTCGGGTCGATCATAGTAACCACTGCATGGCGCATGTGTCCGTACTTGGTGCTGCCCGCGACGTCGAGGAAGTCGAATTCCACCGTCTTTCCGTCGGGGGAGGGCTTAGCCGTCATACGAGGCCGATTTCCTGCGTCACAATAATGGGTCAGGAGCAAGCGGCCCCCGTCCAGATAAAACATGGTGATCGGATCGTCGGGTCTTCCGCCTCCGGTCATCTCATGCATGATCGCGTTTCCCATGGAAGTCACGCGGATCGAGACCTGCATGAGCGTGCCTTCGATACTGGCTTCCTTCGGGTCGGTCGTCACGTGGCCTTCCCACGAACCAGCCAGGGTTTTTATTTTGTCGAAAGACTTTTGTGCGTCGGACTGCGCGAAAGCCGCAGTGGCGAGCGACATCAGAACAACGGACAGCATAAAGCGAAGGGATTTCATGTTCCATTCTCCTTGTGAGGGTTCATTTTCTTCTTTGCTTTCGGACCGGGTTATTCGCTGGCACTCTGTTGCGAGCGATTACCTCTAACGAACCCATCCATAGTGATATAGTTAACTATAACACTAGTTAACCTGTCAAGCTTAACTTGAGAAAGCCGCGAAAAATTGCACCCGGCTCGGCCCATTTGAATACCCACGTTGAAAACATTGGTGTTATGGGCGACGGGCGTGCTTTTTTCGTGATTCGGGGTCGATTTTGTAAGACCTTGAAGCGCATGTGTAAGACCTTGAGTACAGCATGTAAGACTTTGTCCAACTTAGCCCGAATTTACCGATGCCGGGCTAAGGGGATTGCCGAGACAGGCTGCTGGCTCAGGCGAATCAACGCGGCGAGGATTGCAGAAATCATCCAACGATTCGAGGCTCTTGCGTCACGCTGCTTAGAAACTGAGACATCTGAGACAAGCCGTATTTTTATTGGGTTTGGAGCACGCTCGTGTCCCGCGTTCCCAGCGTTGTGAGCGATAATCAAGGGCGAAGCGCTTGCCTAGCGGGAGTTTACTGCGAAATCCTCGATTGATCTCTACCTATTCCTGCTAAGTCATTCCATCCTCGATAGTTATCACCGATTGGTCTCTTGAGAATATGTATTACCCTGTTTAATCCGTAGATAATTTGCTTGACCTTTCTATTTAT
>DATMMY010000100.1:0-4334 GCA_035569515.1 Candidatus Solibacter sp.
GAAGATGAGAGCTGCTTCTTACTATCCTACGCCAGGGTGCGGCCCACTGCAGGGGCAATGATGCGGAGTTCGGCCATCAGCTTTACGAACTGCTCCGGATATAGTGACTGAGCGCCATCGGACAGCGCTTTGTCCGGGCAATTGTGCACTTCCACCAGCAGGCCGTCAGCGCCTGCGGCGATTGCGGCGCGCCCCATGGGCGGGACCTTATCGCGCCGGCCGGTGCCATGCGAAGGATCGGCAACCATGGGCAGGTGCGAGAGTTTTTTTACGATAGGAATGGCGGAAATATCCATGGTGTTGCGCGTATACGTCTCAAAGGTACGGATGCCGCGTTCGCAGAGAATAATCTCATAGTTGCCGCCCGCCATGAGGTATTCAGCGGAAAGCAGCAGCTCTTCAATGGTCGCGGCAATCCCACGCTTCAACAGCACCGGCTTGCGGGCCTTGCCCAGTTCGCGCAGCAGGTTGAAGTTCTGCATGTTACGGGCCCCGACCTGGAACAGGTCCACGTAAGGCAGCATGAGAGGAATCTGCGAGATCTCCATGACCTCGCTGACCGCCAACAGTCCAAACTTATCCGCAGCAGCGCGCATCAGCTTGAGAGCGTCTTCTCCCATGCCCTGAAAAGAGTAGGGAGAAGAACGAGGCTTGAACGCTCCTCCCCGAAGAAACTTCCCTCCTGATTTGGAGACCGTTTCGGCGATGGCAAAGATCTGCTCATGCGACTCCACGGAGCAGGGACCGGCCATAATAACCACCTCATCGCCGCCAATGCTGACTCCGTTCGCAAACTTGACAATCGTGCCTTCCGGCCGCCAACTGCGCGCCACCAGCTTGTAGGGCGAGCTGACGCGATGGACCTCGCCCACTCCGGGAAGCACTTCGATATCGCGAATATCGAATTCGTGGCGCGCTCCCACGGCTCCCAGCACCGTCTGGCGGGCGCCGGTGGAGCGATGGACTTCAAAACCCATGTTAACCAGGCGTTCAATCACCTGCTGGATTTGCTCTTCCGATGCTATTTCCTGCATTGCTACAATCATGTTTTTATTTCTTCACTTCGGTTTAATTTCGGCGTTACCGCTTATCCCTGCAATTTTCGGCTCAATTTCAATCTTTTGAATGTTCCGCATGACATCAATAATCCGCTCGTAAACATGGCGCAACTCGCCATCCGGCAGCGGCCCCTGGTTCGCTTTGCGCACATTCTCAAAAATCACCTTCTCCCGTTCCGGCTCGTAGATGGGCAGGCTGGTGTTACGCTTTAATCTGCCGATCTCCTGCGCCGCTTTGGCCCGTTGATTCAGCAGGTCCACTAAACGGAGGTCCAGTTCGTCAATCTTCTTACGCCAATCGGCAATATCCATAGGGTTTCCGGTTCCCGGTCAAAAGTGGGTCAATGCAGCTTAATAATGTGTCTCTAATAATACCAATATCTTAAGAATCCTAACGAAGAGGAGCCTTGGATTTATCGTTATCACCCTTGAGCGACCGAATCAATTCAGCCACGGCTTCGGCAGCCCGGCCCCGATTTTGCTCAACGGTCTGCACAATGGCGCTGCCGACCACTGCGGCGTCGGCGAACTCACCAATCTCGGTGAAATGTTCTGGCGTTGAGACGCCAAAACCGACAGCCACAGGTAACTTTGTATATTTGCGAATGCGTCGGACCAGGTCGCGGGCATCCGCTGCGAGCTCCGCACGAGTGCCCGTCACGCCCGTGCGGGAAACGGCATAAACAAATCCATTGCAGGCCTGCGCTATTTTTTTCAACCGTTGATCGGGGCTGGTAGGGGCCACAAGAAACACCGTAGAGAGCTGATGCGCTTCCATACAGCGGCAGTAGTCACCGGCCTCTTCCACGGTCAAGTCAATCAGCAGGACTCCATCGACGCCGGAGTCTGCGGCCTGGGCGCAAAAGCGCTCGAAACCCAGGCGCAAGACTGGGTTCAGATAAGAGAAAATCACCAACCCGGCCTGCGATTGCTTGCGAATCTCTCGCGCCAGTTGCAGCACGTCCGTGAGAGAAGTTCCATGCTTAAGCGCGCGCTCGCTGGCCCGCTGGATGACCGGCCCATCGGCCACCGGATCGCTGAAGGGTACACCCAACTCGATCACATCAGCACCAGCAGAAATGGCGGCCAGGATGATCTCTTTCGTGGTTGCCAAATCGGGGTCGCCACAGGTTACGTAGGCGACGAGACCGGGAGGAATCGGGTGATCGGGTGATCGGGTGATCGGGTGATCGGAGCGGAGCATGTCTTTTAGCATCTTTCCTGTGATCATCTTGGTTTTAAATATCATGCTTTTGCTGTCCTTCGAGCTGCGGAGAAGATTGCCAACAATTGATTTCCTTCGGCGAGTAGATCACGCAGTTTCTCTGGTTTTACAATGCTGCTTTCTGCCAGGAGTTCCAACCAAAAAACTGTTTCATCGGCTTCTTCGATTACAACTCCGAGCTTAGCAACAAACTCTGCCTTGGAACGTGCTCGGCCAACAGCTCTGTAATTTGCAGCGACACTCGTTGATGATCTGAGAACCTGATTGCTAATCACGTTTGCTTCACGAGTGCGCGGCAAGGCCTGGCTCATGCGGATGATCCGTAACGCAAAGCGCTTCGTTCGATCTCTTAGCTCTTTATGTTTATCTAAGCTCATGCGTCACGATGATTAATACCGATCTGATGAATGTCCGTTCCCCTTCCGATCACCCGATGTACCGATCACCCGATCACCCGATTTTCAAGTTTTCTCTCAATATCCCTATGTCCTTGTCTCCGCGCCCCGAGATATTTACGATCACTATGTCTGACTTTTTCATTTTGGGAGCGCGCTTAATGCATTCGGCTACCGCGTGAGCAGACTCTAGCGCGGGGATGATTCCTTCGGTACGGGAGAGTAGCGCCAGGGCCTCCAGCGCTTCCTGATCGGAAGCGGCCAGGTATTCGGCCCGTCCGGATTCTGCCAGGGCAGCATGTTCGGGTCCAATAGAAGGATAATCCAGGCCGGCTGAGATGGAATGAGTGGTAGCAATCTGTCCATGGCTGTCTTGCAGGACATACGAATATGTTCCTTGCAGCACGCCCGGTGAGCCTCCACGGAAACGGGCGGCGTGGTCGCCCAGAGCGCTGCCTCGTCCACCGGCCTCTACCCCAATCAGCTTGACGCGCTTGTCATTGAGGAACTGGTGGAAGATGCCAATAGCATTCGATCCGCCGCCGACGCAGGCAATCACCGCTGCCGGCAGCTTACCCTCAGCCTTCAGGATCTGGGCCCGGGCCTCGCGGCCAATTACGGAATGAAAATCGCGCACCATGGTGGGATAGGGATGCGCACCCAGCACGCTACCCAGCAGGTAATGAGTGTTACGAACATTCGTGACCCAGTCGCGCATGGCTTCATTGATGGCATCCTTCAACGTGCGGGAGCCGGAGTCGACGCCACGCACCTCCGCGCCCAGCAGTCTCATGCGGAAGACATTCAACTCCTGGCGGCGCATGTCCTCTTCGCCCATGTACACCACGCATTCGAATCCAAAGAGAGCACACACCGTGGCGCTGGCTACGCCATGCTGCCCAGCGCCCGTTTCGGCAATAATGCGCTGCTTACCCATGCGCTGGGCCAGCAAGGCCTGTCCAATGCAGTTATTGATCTTGTGCGCGCCGGTGTGCAGCAGGTCTTCCCTTTTCAGGTAGATCCTGGCGCCCCCCAATTTCTTAGTAAGCCTCTGGGCCAGAAACAGCGGCGTAGGACGACCGGCATACTCTTTTAACAGCCGCTCAAATTCAGAGCGGAATTTCTTGTCGCGCCGGGCCTTTTCGTATTCACGCTCAAGCTGCTCCAGAGCGGCCATGAGTGTTTCCGGAACGTAGCGTCCGCCGTAGGCGCCGAAACGTCCCGCGACGGGTTTCTCCACGGTTGCAGCCCTCGTAGTCATGGCTGGTCCGCCTTTCTGACTGCAGCAATGAAAGCCTTTAGTTTGTCGGGATCTTTGCGTCCCGGCGCGCGCTCAACTCCACTCACCACATCCACTCCCCAGGGAGAAAATTTTTGTATAGCCGCACCTACATTTTCGGGATTCAGCCCGCCAGCAATGATAACGCGCAACCGCCGGCCATGAACAAGAGGCTGGATCTTCTGCCAATCAAAAGCTTTGCCGCTGCCTGCTCCTGAGTCAACCAGAATGGAATCCACGCATTCATGCTTCCCACCAAAAAGCCCCAATCTGGCTTCAAATTGATCATCGGCCAGAAGGGTCTTGATAATCCCGATGCGCCGCCCATGCCATCCCACGGGGAAGAGGCCGGCAACGAACTCCGGTGTTTCTTCGCC
>DATMMY010000101.1:0-6929 GCA_035569515.1 Candidatus Solibacter sp.
CCGTGAATGATGCTGCTATCGTGAAGCGAAAGTTCGCCGGCCTTCAATTCCACATCGGAGGCCTGACTTTCATCAACCTCGACCTCAATCTCGGTAGCGCGTCCGAAGAGGCTGTTCTCGTAAGTAACGTCGCGGTGCGGATGTCTTCCCTGGAGATGGGAGCCTGGTATCACTCGCATACATCCGTTTTCGCGCGTGCTATCAGTAAGAGCGATCCAGGCCGAGACCGACGGTGTCTTATACCAACCCGAGTATTCGCCGTCTTGATGCCACGGCGCAAACGAACCGTCAGCGGGATACTTGGTCAGAATCACCGAGCTCTCTATGAGAATCTCCGGACCAAGTATGTCTTCTACGATTCCGAGCACCCCGGGACACGTCGCAAGCTCGTATGCCCAGGGGAAAAACAGATGCGGGTGTGGAGCATATTTTTGCGGTCCTTCATGTCGTTCCATACTTTCAAAGGCCTGCTGGAAGCGCAGGGTTTCAGACGGCTCCAATGCCGCAACCGGAAAGAAGACGCCATTGTCGCGATATTGACTTACTTCATTGGCCGAAAGTCTCCGATTCATCACGTCTTGCTCCCGAGTTGCGTGCTTCCCACTGGTTTCTCTGGGCCAATGCACATGTGGTGGGCCTCTCGCCAACGCAAGCCGCTGCCTGCCGGGAGCGAGACCGGCTCGGCGCTCGCTCGCGAATCCAGCACCCAGCGAGCAAGCTCCGCCTGGGCGCGTATCGCTTCCTGAGGTCCGAAAGAAGGCAATTCCTCCAGGATGCGGTAGTGGCCGAAGCGATCCTGGCCGCGCGCCAAAATCGCAGGATAGTGATCGAGTTGTTGCCGTACATGAGGCGCAACGTAACGGATGGCATAGCCGATGCGCGGCCTCTCCGAAGAATTTGGATTCGACCCATGCACGATGGCCACGTGGTGCAGCGACATTTCGCCTGGCTGCAAGGAAACATCCGTCGCTTCACTCTCTTCCACCTGGCAGGCAATCTCCAATCCGGAGACGAAGTTATCCGGTGAGATAGACGCGCGGTTATGAGGCACAATCCCCCCGATATGAGAGCCACGGACGACGCGCATGCAGCCGTTATCCGGAGAGCTGTCACTGAGCGCCAGCCATGCCGAGGTATAGCTCAACTCGCTGAGGCCCGAATAGTACCCGTCCTGATGCCAGGAGACATAGGCGGGATCGAAAGGACGTTTCCAGAACAGAGTGCTTGAATGGATGAGAATGTCCGGACCTATTACGTCTTCAACGGCATCCAGCACCTTGGGGTGGAGCGCCAGGTCCTGCGCCCAGCGATAAAAAAGCTGAACATGCCGCAATTGCCCAATTTCCGGACGGCCACCAAGCGCTGCCGCCATTTCTTCAACCCCCGCTCGGGCGCTCGCCAGCTCCTTTTCAGACAATGCAGGTATGGGGAAGACAACTCCATCCTGCCGGTATTCGCGCACTTGCTGGTCAGACAATAATTTAGGCATGGGCAAATCCCTTGCTCTCTTTCGCGCGGATGCGTGGAAGTATTTCTTCTCCGAAGCGGACCATGGTATCCAACTTCGGCCATCCTGAAATAATGAATTGGGAGACGCCGAGGCGGCCGTATTCAAGCAGCGCGTCAGCGACCTCATCATGGGAACCAACCAGCGCGATGGCCGGGGCGCCATGGCTGCGTACCGCGCCGGTCCATAAGCACGGCGCCAGCCATTCTTTCTCGGCGGAGCGATACACGGCAGCGATAGAATGTGAATCGCTGCGGGAAACAAAGCGGCCTTCAGTCTCGCCGTCTTTTCTCCGCGACACCGTCTCTTCTACCAGCGCATAGGCCGCATCGAGGGCTTGCGGCCGGGTTTGCGCGGCGATGATGGAGAGCCGCAGGCCAACTTCCCTGCCCGCCCGGAGCGCCGGGCCAACGCTTTGGCCCATGGTAGCGGGGGCATCGGCCAGGCGCATCCAACAATCGCCGTGCTCGATGGCAAGGACATTCGCAGATTCCGATCCGCCGGCCACCAGGATTTCGGGATGGTCCCGCTGCTCAGAAACAAACGGAGTATTCAGCCTGCCCCCTTGAATGCAGAAGTACTTGCCTTCAAAATTCACTTCGCCGCGGCGCCAGAATCCACGGCAGATCCCCAAGAACTCCCGGGTGCGCTCGTAGCGCGAATCGTGATCCAGAAAGTCCCCGTAGCAGCGCTGCTCCTCGGGCGAATGCCCTGCAACTACGTTCAGACTGATGCGGTCACCGTGCAGCGATGAAAAGGTATTCACCTGTTGAACAAATAACGTCGGTGAAATCAAGCCGGAGCGCACGGCAACGATGAATTTGATCTTCCTGGTATTGCAGGCGAGGGCAGTGGCCAGAGCCATCGGGTCGGGAGTGGCGAAGTTGATGTCCACGAGCACGGAATCAATCCCGCCCTCTTCGGCCCGGCGGCAGAACTCCGCCTGCGATTCCAGATCAGGGAGGGCCGTCTCCAGCCGCTCATCCCGAAGGGAACGGGTCATCAACGGTTTCTCGCCGCGTTGCACCAGCCTCCAATGGAACCTCAGCACACTTGCTTCTCCGTTGAAGTTTTGCACAGCAGGGGCAGGACTCCACAACCGAAGTATTCCATCTCTTCGATGTCCGGCCAGCCGGTGAACAGAAATTGAGTGATTCCCATGCTCTGATAGTGGAGGAGAGCGGCGGCAACCTGTTCGAACGATCCCACCAGCGCAATTGCCGGGGGCCCAAGATATGGGACTGCGCCCGTCCAGAGCCAGGGATTGAGCCACTCCGATTCTTCCGTCGCGGAAGCGTAGATGGCCCGGAACCCAATCGAGTCCGAACGATGGGCAAACTGCTGGTGGACTGCTTTGGCTTCCACACCAAATCCGGCCAGCAGGGCGTGGCAGGCTTCTGCCGCTTCTTCCGGTGTGGGCCGGGTTATGAGCGATACCAGCAAGCCAAGCTGCTTGCCGGCGCGGTTCAGGAGTTCGCAATGCGAGCGTAGATTTTCGTCGCGGTCGGGAAAGCGCCACAGGCAGTCTCCGTGCCTCACCGCCAGGGCCGCTGCCTGATCGGAATTGCCCCCCACAAAAATCTCCGGTACAGCGGTGTCGCTGGCGACAAAGGGCGTCCGCAGGCGGCCGTTTTCAATACGATAGTACTTGCCTTCAAAATTTACCGGCAGACCGGCGGGACCCGCTGACCAGAAGGCACGGCAAACATTGAGAAACTCTTCTGTCCGTTCATACCTTTCGTCGTGCGGGAGAAAATCGCCGTAGTATCGCAGTTCGTGGGGCGTGTGTCCGCAGACGATATTCACGCAGATTCGTCCGGGAATCAGCGCAGAAGCGGTGTTGATCTGCTGCACCCAGTACGCCGGCGAGATCAGCCCGGACCGGCAGGCGATCATGAATTTCATCTTTTCCGTGCGCAGACCAAGTTCGATGGAGAGCAGCGTTGGGTCAGGTCGCGTGAACCCGATTGCCATCAACATGGATTCAATACCGTAACGCTCCCCCTGGCGGCACAACTCCACCTGGCTATCAAGATTCAAGATGCCGGGCATCTGCTCAGCAGGACGCAGTCGCCGAAACTTGTCGCCAGCCTGGGAGAGACTCCAGTGGAACCGCAACGGAGTGCTACTGTTCATTGTTCCCGCGCTCCCGTTGTCCAGGATCGATGAGTGATTTGATCTCGCTGGTCGGTTGTTCGCTGTAGCCGGAGGCGCTCTTTCCCCAAATGGGCATTTTGCCGATCTCCCTGAATTTCAGACTTTCATCCGGGAATTTCCCTACACGCGGAAAAAGAATTCTTTTCCAAAATAGCTGGAGCGACCACTGTCGTCCCGGAACTGGGTAAAAGTCACTACAACCAGGACCCCTTTGACCACGTAGGTTTGCAGCCAGACGCTCATGAAACTCAGCTTGTAAAGCGCGGTGAAGGAACTAGATTGAGTCAAGGCAACGCCGTCCGCAAATGGACAAGCCGGGACTTCACCCCAATCAAACGGCTCGGGCGTACCGGCGCCAAAGACGCGGACGGCAAGATTCCCTCCACTTTCCGTAAGCACAAGCCTGACGATTCCCTGTGCTGAAGGATTGGTGTTGGCCCAGGTACCGGTGAGCATGGAAACATCCAGCGCCCCTCGGGTTGCGACTGCCGCTGCGGATAAGTCCTGTGGGTTTATATGGTTCATGATGGAAACTCGCTTCTTTAATCCTGCGCTGCACGGCAATCCTGCGCTGCACGGCGAAAGAATTCACGGGAGAAATAATTGGAATGCCCGTTATCATTACGGAATGAGTGATAGACGGCGATCACCAGTAAACCTTGATTCAGGTTCGCCCCAACCTCCGCCGTCTTGAACCCCAGATCGAAAGAGGCAACGAAGGAAATGGCCGGTCCACCGCGAATGGATGCCGCACAAAGCAGTTCCGCAACCGCTTCGCCCCAATGGGCCGGTTCCGGGGCTCCATTGCCGGAAAATACCACTCGCAAGGTGCCGTCCTCTGCCTTGCAATTCACCCGGACAATTCCTGGATTCTCAGTGTTGGTGTTGAGCCATGTGCCTGAAAACTGTACTGCGCTGAGCGCGCCGGATACCTCTTGCTCGGAATCCTGCACCTGCACCTGATCCTGCGCCCTGAGATATTTCATTGATTCCCTCTCCCTATTCGGTCCATGGTCCATTAGGGCACGTAGATTGTAGCATCGCACCTTCAGCGCCTGGCTCGCATTTTTTTCACTGCATTTCTGGTTTCATTATGGCATGATGATTTACCTTGCTCAATGTCACACGCACTTTCCCGCTTTGGGATTGAATTAGTAGCCGCTGGTAAATGCTGAGGGGAACACTATGAACATCGTGAAAGCCGTGCTGCTGGCTGGTCTGTTGCCGGCATGCGTTGCCATGGCGCAGAAGAGCGACACTCTTCCTGCCCCGGTTCGTGGCGATTTTGTAGAACTCACATCACCACCCGAAATTCCCGATGTTCTTCTGACCAATCAACGCGGGGAGTCGGTCCATTTCTCCAGCGATATCCTTCGCCATCGCATTGCAGTAATCAATGTGGTCTTCACCACTTGCACAACCATCTGCCTGCCCATGGGCGCGAATTTCGGTAAACTGGAAAAACTGCTGGGAAACCGGGCGGGACGCGACGTAATTCTGGTATCCATCAGCATTGATCCGGTAAACGATACGCCGGAAAGGCTGCGTGCCTGGGGCGAGAAGTTCAATGAGGGACCCGGTTGGACGCTTTTGACGGGAGAAAAACGCGAGATTGATACTGTGCTCAAGTCGATTGGCGCGTTCAGTGGCGATAAAGTGCAGCACACATCCACAATTTTGATTGGGAGCGCGGACACCGGGCAGTGGCTCCGAACGAATGGACTGACCAAAGCATCGCGATTGGCGGAGATCGTGAACAATCTTACGGCGGGGCCGGCGCCCCCTGCAACGGTAAAACGATAAATAGGAAACCTGACCGATGAAAATTTCTCTGCACTTCCTCTGTGGCGCGATCTTCCTCTTGGGCGTCGTCTTCTCTGTTGCGCAACAGCAACCGGCCCCACAAGAACGGCCGCAGGCGCCGGCTTCACCCGCCCTCCACTACTTCACGGATGTCGTCTTGCTGGACCAGAACGGCGAGCCCAAGCGCCTGTACAGTGATCTGCTAAAGGGAAAGACCATCATTGCTAACGCATTCTTCACTTCATGCCATGATAGCTGCCCCATCATGGCTGGCAGGATGGCCGGGATCCAGGATGCCGTCGGAGACCGGCTCGGCAAAGATGTCTACATACTTTCATTTTCCGTGGATCCCGAAGACACTCCCGAACGATTGAAGGCATACGGGGAGAAATTCAAAGCGAGGCCCGGCTGGTTCTTCCTCACAGGGACCCAGGAGAACCGTGAATCCGCTTTGCACAAATTCGGGTTGCTGCCAGACCAAAAAGAAAACCATCTCAACATTTTCATAATTGGGAACGAAAAGACTGGCCTCTGGAAAAAGGCCCGTGGCACCGCACCGGCGCAGCAAATCATCGAAATAGTCAACAGCGTTATGAACGACCGCGGGTAACGCAGCCACCTTCATGCCTATCATCATGCAGATCAAGGCCTATGCTCGGGTTGCACCCTGTGTGCTGTTATTAGTGCCATTCTTGCTTAGTCCCGCTGCGCAGACGGAAACGCCGGAAAGCCGGGGCAGGCAGATTTACTTGCGCGGGCTAAGTCCTTCCGGTAGGGAAATCACCGCCATTCTGGGACACGGCGGAACCGAGGTTTCCGCTTCCGTGGTACCTTGCGCAAGCTGTCATGGCCTGGATGGAAGGGGCAAAGCCGAAGGAGGCGTATTCCCTTCTGCGATCCGTTGGCTGGATTTGACACGTCCATATGAAATCATTGCCCGCAGCGGCCGCAAACATCCCGCTTATAACGAATCTCTACTGGTGCGAGCGATGACCATGGGCATCGATTCAGCAGGCAACACTCTCGACGACGCGATGCCGCGTTACCGACTCTCCCAGGAAGACGCGAAGGACCTGACCGTCTGGCTGAAACGACTCGGCGCTCCTGATCCCGGTTTGACCGACACCTCGATTGAGATTGGCGTGTTCGTCTCGGGTGACTCTCGGCTGGCCGCAATCAATACCGCTGCAAAGGATGTCCTGGATACGTATTTCGACGAACTAAACCGCAACGGCGGTGTATACGGACGGCGCATTGTTCTGCGGTACCGCGAGGAGCCTGAATCGCCCGGCGCCTTTGAAACCTCATTCAAGCAGTTCTTAAGCGGGGATTCTCCGTTCCTGTTGATCAATAGCTACATTGCCGGGTCTGAGGATGCGGCCGCAAAGATCCTGCAGAATGAAGGTGTGCCCTTGATAGGGCCCATCACCTTGTATCCCGCACTGCAAAGTCCGCTCAACCG
>DATMMY010000102.1:0-3820 GCA_035569515.1 Candidatus Solibacter sp.
TTGCCCGCCAGCTTTCGTTTTTGGGATCGTTCATGGGCACCATGGGCGATTTTCATGAGGTGATGAAACATATCTTTTCCGGCAAGCTGAAGGCCGTGGTGGACAAGAGCTTCCCTTTGCGGGAAGCGGCGGCCGCCCACCGGCGACTGGAAAAGAGCGAGCAGTTTGGGAAGGTGATCTTGAATCCGTAGAAGTGCCAGGGTTTTGGAATCCGGGACGATGAGCGTAAAATAAAACCATGAGCGACCATCTTGTAAACCCATACGTTGAGCGCGGGGCCGTAGTAAAGCGTTTCCAGAACACCGGAGCCAATCCGGTGGATGCCGCCCGCATGAAAGAGTTGCTGTTCGGTAGCGAGCAGCCCCAAGGCGTGGTAATGACCACGCTGGATGGTGTGGTCAACTGGATGCGCAAGAGCTCCATCTGGCCTATGACATTCGGCTTGGCCTGCTGTGCCATTGAGATGATGGCCATGGGCGCCTCCCGTTTCGACATCGCTCGTTTTGGCGCCGAGGTGTTTCGGCCTTCGCCACGCCAATCGGACCTTATGATCATTGCCGGCAGGGTTTCGCAAAAGATGGCTCCGGTGATCCGCCAGCTCTGGGAGCAGATGCCCGAACCCAAATGGGTAATCTCCATGGGAGCTTGTGCGACTTCGGGCGGCGTGTTCAACAACTATGCGTTGCTGCAGGGAGTCAACCAGGTGATCCCGGTGGATGTTTATGTGCCCGGCTGCCCTCCTCGTCCCGAGCAGCTTATCTACGCGATTACGCTGCTGCAGGAGAAGATCCAGAAGGAACATGGATCGTTTAAGCGGGCATTGAATTTGGCGTAACGGCAGGAAGGTTTACCGCGGATTTGCCCGGATGTTCGCGGATCAAAATCAGGGGAATTCGAAAGCCGTGAGAACACCTCACGGCTTTCTTGGTAATTCTAGGTTTTCAATCACCGATCTACCTATCACGCGATTGACGCAGCGCTGCGATAGCTTTCTGTATGAAGCTCTGGATCTCCGCATTGAAAAGTTGTGGCAGGTCGGTAAAAAAGTTTTGAGCAGTTGAGGGCCAGTTGGATTGGTCGGCATACATACGGTTCAATCCCTGCTGAATCTCAGGATCGCCTCCGGTAAATCCGCCAACCAGCTTTGACCAGCGTTCCGCCAGTTCCCGGCCATGTTCTTCTGTCGGGTCATCACCTCTGCCGACAGCGGCCTCTACGTCCCGCAGCAGCTCTTTCCAGTCCTGGGTCACCTTGGCCTGCAATGCAGGCGTCCAAGTCTTGGCCCGCTCCTCGATCTTGGCCTGGGCCTGGTCACTGTAATACTTCTTGCTCCATTCCATGTTGTTTTGCATTTCCATCACCTCGATGATTTTTTTCAAGGATGCCCAATCCGCCTGACCGCTGGACTGCATCGAGCGTTCAGCCTGTTCAATGGCTTGAATAGCCGTCTCCACCTGCCGGCGTTTTTCCTGTAAAAGCTGGCGTTGCAGGCGGAGAGTTGTGGCCAGGTCCATATCACCCTGATTGAGAAGGTCCTTGATTTCTCTGAGAGGCATTCCGATGAACTTGAGGGTCACGATTTGCTGAAGACGCGCAAAGCCCCGTTCGCCATATAAGCGATGGCCTGTGCCCGTACGCCCGCTGGGCTTGAGCAGCCCCAGACGGTCATAGTGGTGCAGCGTGCGAACAGTCACTCCGGCTTTTTCCGCAAACTCGCTAACCCGATACAAGGTAACTCCTCTCCCCATCATCCTGAGGTCTGACGTAACGTCAGGTGCAAGAGAAATTTAGTAGTTCGGTAATTTTCAGACAATTCAACAGCAGTTCCAGAAATTACCCAATTTACCGATTACTAAATTACCAATTCCCCTCGGGGCATCAGAACAGCACCTGGACGCATCCCACTACTCTGACTGGCCTGTCCCTTCATGCGTAACCTTAAAGTATTGCTGTTCGACATTATCGTCTTGTTCGTGAGTTGCTCAGCCTTGGCTGTAACGGATGCCAAGCTGAAGCAGGTGGCCATGATTGATCTTCCCGGTGATCCGGGGTTCAGCCATGTGGCCGTCGCTAATGGCCAGGTGGTGATTACCCGCCCGGAAAACAACACCGTTGAGATCTTCAGCCCGGTCAAGCGCCGGGTGGTGGCTCGGATTTCCCAAATTGATAACCCCAGAGGCATTGCCGTTAACGATGCCGGAGGCCGGGTCTATATCGCCATGGCCGGCAGCAACCGCATTGCCGTGGTCAGGACCAGCGATTGGCAGGTGGAGAAGCTTATTTCCGTGCTGCATACGCCGGAAAAACTTCTGTGGGTGGCGGAGACCAAGTCGTTGTATGTCAGCAGCGTTCGCGATCGGGTCTTGAGCGTAGTGGATCCCGAAGGCGGCGTGGAAAAAGCCACCGTCGAGGTGAACGCTCTTCCCCAGGACATGATTTACGACCCCCGTCGTCACCAACTCCTGGTCAGCCTGCAAGACTTGAATCAGGTCGTGGCTCTGGATTTCGCGAACACCTCCCGCCCCAACAAGATCGTGGAGACTTTCAAGCTGGCCGCCTCTGAGCCCACGGGGATTGTGTTGGATGAGGGCCGGCGCCGCCTGTATGTGGCTGTCCGCTACGCGGTATTGGTCCTGAATGCCGATAACGGCTCCGAGTTGGCGCGCATTGGCGCCCCGGGGGGGACGGACACCCTGGTACTGGATTCAGCCGATAACCTTCTTTATGCCGCAGCCGGGGATGGCATCGTGCTGGCCATTGATCTCGCTCGAAACAAGATAGACCATGAATTGCCCACAGACGTAAAGGGTTTCAGTATTGCCTACGATCCCAGCCATAAGATGCTGTTCTTTCCGGGCGGACGGGAAGGCCGGTCCAAGCTGGTAATCCTGCGGCCTGTCGGCATCGCTGCCGAACCGAATGCCCCACAAAACGCAGCGGGTCCCGCTACAGCGCCACAGACAGCTATGAAGAAGTAGAGTTCCCCTCACTTGGTAGGTGCAGGCGATCCTGGTTTTCCAGGTTCGCCCGTTCTTGCTCTTGGGCATGCAAAGGGCTGCTGAAGGCAGTCCTTTTCTTCTTCGCAACTCATGGCAGTTTCCGAGTTGGCGTATGTCGCGTGACTTGCTGCAGCCTAGGCTGTTGTCGAATCGCTCTAATTGTTCATGCTGCCGATTTTTTCTTCTTGCCGAAGCTCTGGCGCAGATCTTTCGCCTCCTGCTGCCCTTTACTCGGATGAAGGTGCAGAGCGTCGGTGCCGGGATCTTCCCCCTCGGTTTTTCCCGTTTCAGGGTTGGTGATGTAGAGCAGATCCGCCAAGTCACTGGCGTGCTCTTCTTCGTCTCTCAAGAGCTGTTCGATCATGAGCCGGGTGGTGGGATCGTCATTGGCGAAATAACGGATCATATCCTGGTAAAGCTCGATCACCATCCGCTCGGCAATCAGGTCTTCGCGAATCATGTCGGCCAGGGTCTCTCCTTCCACGTAATGCGAGGCGGACCGCTCCACCAGGTTCTTGGGATTGAAATCGGGCTTGCCGCCTAGCTGCTGGATACGTTCGGCCACCATATCGGCATGCTGGCGTTCTTCATCGGCGTGCTCTTTGAACTCGTTGGCAGCGGCTTTTCCGTGCACGCCTGTGGCCATGAAGTAATGGTGCATGTAGCGCAGCACGCAGACAATCTCCGTGGCCAGCGCTTCATTGAGAATTTCAATGGTTTTATCGACGTCGCCTTTGTAGCTCTGGGTCACGGCGCCATCCTCCATTTTTTCAATGGCGCGGCGGCGTAGGTCCTCAACATCTTTCACGAAATGTGGCATA
>DATMMY010000103.1:0-12515 GCA_035569515.1 Candidatus Solibacter sp.
ACGCCGTCGGAGCGCAAGTTGGTAGAAACCGTTTTGGAAGAGCGGGCGTTCCAGACAGTGCAGCACGAGCAGATCCTGGAGATGCTCACCCGCTACGGCT
Source organism: Candidatus Solibacter sp. (assembly GCA_035569515.1). Classification (GTDB taxonomy): domain Bacteria; phylum Acidobacteriota; class Terriglobia; order Terriglobales; family Acidobacteriaceae; genus Angelobacter. Next base: position 101 of record DATMMY010000103.1, read on the forward strand.
CCATACAGCACGCCTATGACAGCGCAGCAGAACGCGCAGAAGTGGCCCGCAAAGCTCTTCGCTCTTTTCCCGATTCGGAGATCAAGAGAGCTCTGCTGTTTGTGCCGGATTTCGTGGTGGAGAGAAATAGTTGAACAGCAGCAAATAGCAATTGGCAAATAGCAATTAGCCAAAACCCAAACCCAACTCCAAAAACATCCCAACCTTAAAAAACATTTTTTTGCCGCGAATTGCGCGAAGGAACGCGAATCAGAAGGGCTTTGATTTGGCTAATTGCCAATTGCTATTTGCTAATTGCCGCTCTTCTCGCATTGCTCCAGCCGTTTGCGAAGGTAGTCTTGTTCGATTTTGTTGGTCGCCAATCGAAGCGCCTGGCGGTAGGCGGCTATGGCCTGGTCGCGGCGACCCAGGCGGCGCAGCAGGTCGGCGCGGGCGGCATGGAAAAGGTAGTACTCATCCAGCTCTCCGGCGGCGCCGATCTGCTCAATTCGTGTGAGCCCCTCTTCCAGTCCTTCGCTCATGGCAATAGCCACGGCATGATTGAGCGCCACCACGGACGATGGAGAGATCAGCAAGAGTTTTCGGTACAGGGCCTCGATCTGCCGCCAGTCGGTTTCCGCCGCAGAATGCGCCTCCGCATGAACGGCAGCTATGGCTGCCTGCAACTGGTACGGCCCAATCTGTTTCAACCGTAAAGCCTTTTCGACTAACCCGATTCCCTCGTTGATTCGCTCCTGGTCCCAGAGGGAACGGTCCTGCTCTTCCAGTGTTATGAGCTCTGCTTGTTGATTGATGCGGGCATTGCGGCGTGAGTCGTGCAGAAGCATCAGCGCCAGGAGCCCAAGATTTTCCGGTTCGTGGGGCAAGAGTTCGCACAGCGTCCGGCCCAGCCGGATGGCTTCAGCGCAGAGGTCCCTGCGGATGAGGTTGTCGCCGGCGGTGGCGATGTATCCTTCATTGAATACCAGGTAGATCACGGACTGTACTGGTCCCAGTCGTTCCGCTAGAAGGTGACGAGGCGGCACCTCGTAGGGGATCTGAGCATCCTTGATCTTGCGTTTGGCGCGGACCAATCTTTGCGCCAGGGTCACTTCCGGCACCAGGAAGGCACGGGCAATCTCAGGCGTAGTCAGGCCGCCCAGGGTGCGCAGGGTGAGGGCGACTTGGGCTTCGGGATTCAGCGCCGGGTGGCAGCAAGTGAACATGAGTCGCAAGCGATCATCGGGATACGTCATGGCTATGTGATTTGAAGAAGCATTGGGAGGGGAGCCACGTTTTTCCATCTCGTACAGAAGGCAATCCTGCTTCTCCTGCTGCATTCGCTCTCGTCGGGCACGGTCGATGAGTTTATTGTGTGCCACTGTGGTGATCCAGGCCGCCGGGTTATCGGGAGTGCCTTTCTCCGGCCAGGAGGCCAGCGCTGAGGCAAAGGCTTCCTGCATGGCTTCTTCGGCCAAGTCAATGGATCCCGCAAGCCGGATCAGGGTGGCAATGATCCGGCCTGACTCCCGGCGAAAGATCGATTCGACGATGGGTCCCGGATCAGCCATTCCCTACGCCGGCGTGGTCCCTCACGGTCTCGGGAAAAGAAGGGCGTGCGGACATTTCACGTATAGGACGAATCTCCACGCATCCGTAGTCACCACCGCATGCAGTGGGAATCCGGGCCGCCCATTGGACCGCCTCGTCCAGATCCTTGCAGTCCAGGATGTAATAACCGGCCAATTGCTCTTTGGTCTCGGCGAAGGGGCCATCCGTGGTCATTGCTTTTCCATTGCGCCAGCGGACGGTAGTGGCAGTTGCGGTCGATTGCAGCGGATCGCATCCCTGCAAAATGCCTTTCCGGGAAGTATCTGCCATCACCGAGAGATGGCCTGCCTGTACCTTTTGCATCTCTTCCGGCGAACTCTTCGCCATCTCCGTTTCCGTGGTGTAAATCAGGAACATGTATCGCATGATTCATTCTCCTTAGATAGATGCCAGGCAGAAGGCGAATGCCAGAGCCAAGGCGGTCAAAACCGTCCATCTATTCCTGTTCATTTTGATTCTCCTATGAAATTCCTTGTTCAGACAAATCCGGCTGGCCGCTTCCACGCGTCAGCCCGTTTCGTTCTGTCGCTGATACGACGAACCGGCAGCCAGAAATCGACAGGAAAAGGACGCCGGCAACAAAAAATTGTATTGCCCTTTTTTTGGTGCAATCTTATTGAGCGTTCCCGCACCCTGCGTCTATACTTTGAATCAGAGGTGCTCTGAAGTGGGGTTTTCCGCAGTTATTGTTGATGATGAACAGCTTGCGCTTGACGAGTTGAGCTATCTGCTTAAGTCGGTTGACGATGTGGAGATTGTTGCCCAAGGTCACAACGGCCTGGAGGCCGTGACCTTGATCAAAGAGCATTCGCCCGACATTGTGTTTCTTGACGTGCAGATGCCCGGCCTGGATGGGTTTGGCGTCATCAAGAAACTGCTCGACCGGAAAGTCAGCCTGCCGCAAATCATCTTTGCCACTGCCTTTGACCAATATGCGGTGAAGGCATTTGAAGTCAACGCCATTGATTACCTGCTCAAGCCCTTCGACAAGAAACGCGTCAGTCAGGCCCTGGATAAGGCCCGCAAGCGGGTGCAAGGGAGCTCCGCCAGCAGTGACAAGCTGGAGTCCCTGGTCAGGATGCTGGAATCGCAGCGTCCCCAGAATTCCAAGGTGCTGCTCCGCTCTGCCGGAAGATTACTGCTGGTCGATCAGAAGGACGTCTGCTTTGCTTCAATTGAGGACGGCGTGATCAGCGTAGTGGCAACCAACCTGGAAGGCCAGTCGAATTGCCGTACCCTCGAAGAACTGCTTCAAGGCCTCGACTCCGATATGTTCTGGCGGGCCCACCGCTCGTTTGTGGTGAACATCAACCGCATTAAGGAAGTTGTCCCCTGGTTCAAGAGCAGCTACCAGCTCCGCATGGAAGATAAGAAGCAGAGTGAGATTCCAGTGAGCCGCGCCCAGACCAAGCGGCTGCGAGAGCTGTTTGGACTTTGAAGAATCGGGTGATCGGATCATCGGGTGATCGGAAAACCGAGAGTAGCAGATCGTTGTTTCAGCCTTTTGACTAAGACTTTCGCAACTCAGGTAAGACCTTTACGTGCAGCTTGTGTGAGCCGCGCAAGATAGTAAGGTCCGTCCAGAGACCGATGCGTGTTTCATTGAGAAGCTGGTGCAGCACATCAATCCCCTCCACCGTATCGCCTTCCAAAGCTATGATTACGTCACCCTCCCGCAATCCTGCTTTTCCTGCGGGAGCGGCCGCCTCAACGGACAAGACCAAGGCACCAGTCTGTGCTTTGAGATCGTGATAGCGGGCAATAGTGCGGTTAATAGGAGCAGTTTGGGCCTGAACACCGATATAGCCGCGGCGGACAACTCCGTCGCGAATCAGACGGGTGGCGATGAACTGAGCTGTGTTAATGGAGATGGCGAAGCATAGTCCCTGGGCGGGCAATATGGTGGCGGTATTCACGCCGATCACCTCGCTCGAAGAGTTAACCAGTGGCCCGCCAGAGTTACCGGGATTCAGAGCAGCGTCTGTCTGGATAACATCTTCAATGGAGCGGCCAGACTGAGAACGCAGGCTCCGTCCTAACGCGCTTACCACTCCTGCCGTTACCGTGTACTGAAAACCATATGGATTTCCAATGGCAACCACCAATTGCCCCACGCGGATTTTCCGGGAATCTCCCAGGCGCACCGCCCGGAGAGCCGGGGCATCCACTCGCAGGAGCGCCAGATCCGTATCCGGATCTTCACCGATGAGCTGGGCGCTAAACTCGCCGGAATCCAGAGTCCGCACACTGATCTTACCGGCACCATGGACCACATGGCTGTTAGTGAGAATGAACCCATCGGGAGTAAAGATAAATCCGGAGCCGCTGCCGCTATTGCGTTGCCCGCCGGGACGAGGTTCCATCTCTACATGAATCTGGACCACGGAGGGACTTACCGATTCAGCAACCTGAGTCACCACCCTGGAGTAAGCATCCAACGCCTCGGATTCGTCCGGCATTGGTTGAGCATCCGCTTGGGAGAACGAGAGAAAATGGGCATCGACACTCATAGCATGATTGGATCATTTTTGTGCCAAAAGGATTCAGCAACAAACCAGTACAATGCCAACTGTGGGCGATCTGAAGGGAAAGACAGTGGTCATCACCGGCGGCGCCATCCATTTGGGCCGCGCGATCGCTCTGGCCGTGGGTAAGACAGGGGCGCAAGTTGCCTTTACCTATCTGAACTCAAAAGACGAAGCGACCCAGACCCTGGCCGAGATCAAAAAAACTGGCTCGGCCGCAATCGCGGTCCCGTGCGATGTCCGCGACGGGAAGAGCATTGCTACGGCCGTTCAAGAGGTTCAAAAACAATTTGGCAACATTGACGTGCTGATTAATAATGCCGGCTTTTTTGAGACCGCGAACTTCAACGACATCACCGAAGAGCAGTGGGACAACATGTTTGCCATCAACGTGCGCGGGCCGTTTCTAGCCTCCAGGCACTGTATTCCCGCCTTACGCTCCAGCCAGGGGCGCATCATCAATCTCGGCTCTCTGGGCGGGGAAAAACCCTGGATCACTCACGCTCATTACTGCTCTTCAAAAGCAGGGCTCCACATGCTCACTCGGGTAATGGCCAAAGCTCTTGCTCCGGAGATCGCGGTCAACTGCGTGGCCCCGGGAATGATCGACCAGGGCGATGGCGATGGCGCGCTCCTGCAGAGATTTGCCGGGAGCACGCCGATGCGGAGGAACGGATCAGCGGACGATGTGGTGAGTGCAGTGCTTTATTTTGCCACGGCGCCGCACTTTATCACCGGGCAGTTGCTGACTGTGGACGGCGGCCTGGGTCTAAAGTGATTGACCTGGCTTATTCATGAACCTGTGGAAGAAATCAAAACCAAACCCACCACGGAGACATAGCGTAGCAGAGCCACAACCAAAACCCGTTCACCGCAAAAGACGCGAAGGCCGCAAAGGAGAACCAACACCTTAACCACAAAGGAACACGAAGGAAACCCCAAGGACACGAAGGAAAAGCAAAGAAAATCGTCTCAGCACGAGAAGAATTTGACGGATAGTAGTACGGAGAAAATCAAGAGCCAGTCTCACCGCTGAGACGCGGAGGCGCGGAGAAAATCCCCAAAAGATCATGAAGTCGCGGAGAAAACAAAGCCATCTTCTAGTGCAGAGAACGTATCGGGACGTTGTTTTCCAAGACTCCACGCAAGGCTTTTGCCAGCTTTTCGCGTGTGAAAGGCTTTTCAAGAAAAGGAAAAGTCTCATCGTGGGGCATATCATCACCTGAAAATCCTGACATGATGATGGTCCTCAGTTCGGGATCCATTGAGCACAGCGTCTGGGCGAGCGCCAGGCCGGTCATGCCGGGCATGACTACATCCGTAAGGAGAACGTGAATCGTTCCCTCATAACTCCGGAATTTCTCAATTGCATCGGCCCCGCAGGCCGCGCAGATTACCGAATACTGAAGGTGTGAGAGCAGCATGGCTGTTACTTCTCGAATGCCTTCTTCATCCTCTACCAGAAGAACAGTTCCAAGAGAGTCGGGCATAATGATGGCGGCTTCGGCAGGCGCCTGAGTTCCTGGGCGAAGCGTTGTGTTCATTGGATAGCTGTTTTCGGGTTGACGATCGCCCATGGGGTTTTTGGCCTGCCTTTATAAGTAGGGATCACAATACAAGTTTTCGGTTTAAGAAAAGAGGCGATTAGTCTAGACGGAGTTATGAAAACACCAAAGTCACTTTAGTACCCACTACTTTTGGCTAACAAAAGCCTTGGCCACAATGGCCCGGGGAGCCTTGCCCAGCGGGATCATGGTAGCCACGGGCAGATTTTGAGTGCGTGGGCGCCCTTTGCTGTCAGTAAGTTCCAGGGCCGTGAGGTCGCCGCTGACCGTGTTGACCACCAGCAGCAGAAGTTGATTAGGGGAGAGGGCCATAGCCTCTGGGTGGCTGCCTACTTCGGCCGATCCAATTCTTTTTCCGTTATCAATGCTGTAGACCGCCACCGAATCAGAACCAAAATTGCTGACAAAGAGCAGGGAGTTATCCGGAGAAACCAGGGCGTGCACGGGCTGGTTGCCAATCAGGAAGCTGCCATTGACCTCATTCGTGTTGGTAATGATCTCGGAGACGGAACTTGAATGAAAGTTGCAGACGAAAACCTCGCCGCCATCGGGCTTAAGGGCGACATCAATGGGAGTTTTGCCCACATCAAGCAAGGCCAGGAGCCTGTCGTTTTTCAAATCCACTACCGCCACCTGATCGGAAGCGCTACAGGTTATGAAAGCTTTGCTGGAGTCGGGGAGCAGCGCCATTTGGTCCGGCCTGCCACAGACTGTGATTTTGTTGCGGAGACTCAGCTTGTCACTGTCAATTATGGCGACGGAGTTTTCCTCGCGTACGGTCACCACCACCAGTTTGCCATCGGGAGTGGAGCGGGCCAGGTTGCTGCCGTTGCCAACCTGAATGGTGCGGATCACCTTGCGCTGGTCCAGGTCAATCACGGAAAGATTGGCGGAGCCGGAGTTGGCCACATAGGCGCGTTTACCGTCTGCTGAGACATCCACAAAAAACGGCGACCGATGCACACCGATGGTGGAGACAACCTGATTGGTCTCCGCATCTATGACACTGATGTTATTGGAGTCCGTGTTCGCAACATAGATCTCGTTCTTCTTGGGATTGGTCGCAATTCCCGTGGGCCCCTTTCCTACGTGGACGGTGCCCGACACCCGCAGGACACGCAGGTCGATCACGGTGACCGTGTCGCTGCCGCCATTGGTGACGTAGGCGTATTCGCGATAGTTAGGACCAGGCTCGGGAGGGTCCTGGCAGCCGGCGCAAAGCGCAAGCAAGCCCAACACCCATATCAGCCGTGGGAGCGCAGAGGAAAGCAATTTATCTTAATGCCTTTGCTACAACGTGATCCAGCACCGGTTCCTGCACATTCCGATGGACGATGGGAGCTATCTGGCGTATCTCCGACATGAGTTCGTCGAACTGGTCCGGCAGGATGGACTGCATGCCATCGGATAGCGCCCGGTCGGGGTCATTGTGGACTTCCACAAGCAGTCCATCGGCCCCTGCGGCGATTGCGGCACGCGACATTGGAATGACTTTATTGCGCTTGCCGGTCCCGTGGCTGGGATCAACCACAATGGGTAGATGGCTGAGCCGCTGCACGGCCGGGACAATGCTCAGGTCGAGGGTGTTGCGGGTATGGTCGGTGAAGGTGCGTACACCGCGCTCGCAGAGGATCACCTCATAATTGCCTTCGCTCATGATGTACTCGGCCGCCATTAACAGTTCTTCCAGGGTGGCGGACATGCCGCGCTTGAGGAGCACCGGTTTCCGTAGCCTGCCGGCTTTTTTCAATAAGGAGAAATTCTGCATATTGCGGGCGCCGATCTGGATCACGTCAGCATACTCGTTGACCAACTCAAGCGATTCCGGATCAATGGCTTCGGTGATGATCCGCAAGCCATAGCGCTCCCGAATCTCCGCCATGATCTTGAGGCCCTCTTCGCCCAGTCCCTGAAAAGCATAGGGAGAGGTGCGAGGCTTGTAGGCGCCGCCACGGAAAAATCGCGCGCCCGCCCGGGCCACTCGCTCAGCTATGGTGAATGCCTGTTCGCGTGACTCGATGGAACAAGGGCCGCCTACAATGCCCAGATCAAGGCCGCCGAAGCTGGCATCGGTGCCGGGAAACCGGATGATGGTGTCGTCTTCTTTTACGTCCCGGCTTGCCAGCTTGTATGGCTTGCTGACCGCGATGACCTCTTGCACCCCTGTCATTTCTTCCAGGCTGCCGGGTTCCACCGTTCCCCGATTTCCGGTGATGCCGATCGCAGTGCGCTGCGCTCCCGGTATTGGGTGGGCACGATAGCCAAGAGACTCAATCTTTTCGCATACAGCGCGTACCTGCTCTTCAGTAGCATGCGCTTTCATTACGATGAGCATTGGAAACAACCTTATCGAAGACTCCATAAGTTTACTGTGAGTCTGCTTCAGAGGGCAACGGAAGACGGCTTATTTACCATGTTAAAATCAATCACTTAGCACATGTCGACAGAAGGGCCAGGGCGGAAGCCGAAACTCAGCATGAAAGATGTACTGCTTTGGTCCAGCGGTGACCCGCCGAAGCCAGGACCCCGGCGGATTGGTATTCATACTTCCACCGCGGGCGGAGTGCAGGCCGCAGCAGAGCGTGCTTACCGGCTGGGGGCGAATACGTTCCAGATATTTTCCTCAAGCCCGCGCCAGTGGAAGCCTTACGTGCTGGGCAAACCGCAATGTGAGGAGATGCGTCATCTGCGGGAGAAATATGGAATTGCTCCCCTGGCGATCCATAGCAGCTATCTGGTGAACCTGGCCAGCTCCACGCCGGAGTTTCATCGCAAGTCAGTCCAGGCATTTCGTGGAGAGCTGGAACGGGCGCTGGCGCTGGGCGCCGAATTCCTGGTATTGCATCCGGGATCATTTCGAGGACGCAGCCGCGAGGATGGCTTGGAGTTGGCAGCCGCCTCCATTGCAGAGGCAGCTCGGGGACTGGATCTGGCAAAGTCCAACCTTACGGTGTTGATCGAAAACACCGCGGGAGCGGAGTTTTCCCTGGGTGGATCGTTTGATCAGGTGGGACAATTGCTTAAGTATCTGCAACCGGTCTGTCCGGTGGGTGCGTGTATCGATACTTGCCATACACACGTCTCCGGCTACGACATTGTCTCCGAAGAGGGTTGGAGGGAGACCATGGCGAAACTGGATGCCACGGTAGGGCTGAAGCGGGTTTTTGTCTGGCACTGCAATGACGCCAAGGACAAATGCGGCTCTAAGCGAGACCGCCACGAACACATAGGCAAAGGGACGATTGGGCTGGAACCGTTTCGGCGATTGTTGAACGATCCGCGCACCGCACACGCGGCCTTCATTGCCGAAACGCCCATCGAAGAGCCGCAGGATGATTTGCGCAACATTGCAACGCTGAAGTCATTGGTAGAGACGACCAAGATCGAGGCAGGGAAGAGTCCCAAAAAGAAGCCAGCATGACGCTGGGGAGTATAGAAGATCAAAATGGCCGAACCGCAAAACATGATCGCGAACCAATCCGAACAGCGTGAGCTTCGCTATGATCCGCAGCGGATCGAAGAGAAGTGGTTTGCCAGATGGGAGGCTGATCCGAATTTGTACGCTGCTGAGCCCCATGACAGCAAGCGCAAGAAATATTACGTCCTCGAGATGCTTCCATATCCTTCCGGCGCGCTGCACATGGGGCACGTGCGCAATTACTCCATCGGCGACGCGCTGGCCCGCTACATGTGGATGCGCGGCCATAATGTGTTGCATCCCATGGGCTGGGACGCCTTCGGTCTTCCGGCGGAAAATGCCGCCATCAAGAATCAGGTTCCGCCTAAGGAGTGGACGCTCAAGAACATCGCCCACATGAAGGCCCAGATGAAACGGCTGGGCTTTGCCTACGATTGGTCGCGGGAGATCGCGTCCTGCCTGCCTGAGTACTATCGCTGGAACCAGTGGTTCTTCTTGAAGATGTACGAGAAGGGGCTTGCCTATCGCAAGAAGAGCAAGGTGAACTGGTGCCCGGAATGCGCCACCGTCCTGGCCAACGAACAGGTGGTGGGCGGCTGCTGCTGGCGGCATGAGGAAACTCTGGTGGAGCAGCGCGAACTTGAGCAGTGGTTCGTGCGCACCACCAACTACGCGGACGAGTTGCTGCGCGACCTTGACAAGCTTGAGGGATGGCCGGAAAAAGTTCGGGTAATGCAGCGCAACTGGATCGGCCGAAGCGAAGGCGCATTGGTGGACTTCAAGATCGATGGGCTTATCGGTCCGGCCGGCGACAAGATCACCGTGTTCACCACTCGTATTGACACGATTTACGGCGCTACGTCGATCCAGCTTGCTCCCGAGCACAAGGTAGTGCCTGATCTTATAGGCAACGACCCGGCGCTTCTCGCCAAGGTTGAAGAGCTGGTGCGCGAGCAGGGAAAGGCTCGTGAAGCCGGCGACATCGGCGGCATTGAGAAGCATGGAGTATTTACAGGCCGCTACGCTATCAATCCGTTCAATCAGGAAAAGGTCCCGATCTGGGTGGCCAATTACATCCTGATGGATTACGGGACCGGCGCAATCATGTCTGTGCCGGCGCACGATGAGAGGGATTTCGAATTTGCCCAGAAATACGGTCTGGAAGCCCGGGTGGTCATACTTCCACGCCGGGTCGGAGAACCTCCCGAGGCCGGGGAGAAAGAAAAGCCCCTGCTTCCATACACGGAGAAAGGCAGCCTGCTCATCAACTCCGGCGAGTTCGACGGTCTGTCCAATGAAGACGCCATTGAGAAGATGTCCGCCCATGCGGAGGAACATGGGTTCGGCAAGAAGGCCGTTACGTACCGGCTGAAGGACTGGGGCATCTCACGCCAGCGTTACTGGGGCACGCCCATCCCTATGCTCTATTGCGAGAGATGCGGAGTGGTTCCTGTGCCGGAAGACCAGCTTCCGGTGCTCTTGCCGGATGACGTTGAGATCACGGCGGAAGGCGGCTCTCCGTTGGCGCGCATCCCGGAATTCGTGAACGTGAAGTGTCCCAAATGTGGTGGGCCGGGGCGACGGGAGACCGACACCATGGACACCTTTGTGGATTCGTCCTGGTATTTCTATCGGTATACCAACGCCCAACTCGCCGACCGGCCGCTGGACACCAAGACGGTTGAATACTGGTTTCCCATTGACCAATACATTGGCGGTGTGGAACATGCCATTCTGCACCTCATCTATTCGCGCTTCTGGACCAAGTTCATGCGCGACCTGGGATTGGTCCGTAATGATGAACCTGCTCTCCGGCTCTTTACTCAGGGCATGGTCATCAGGGGCGGGGCCAAGATGTCCAAGAGCAAGGGGAACGTGGTTTCGCCCGACGAAATGGTGGCCCGCTTTGGAGCGGACTCCACGCGCATGTACTCGCTCTTTGCCGCGCCTCCAGACCGTGATTTGGACTGGCAGGAACTGGGCGTGGAAGGCGTCCATCGCTTCCTGGGGCGGGTCTACCGCTTTGTAATGCGCAACGGGCAGGCGGCGGGAAATGCCAGCAAAGATGGAGCCGATGGGGGCCAATTGCCGGCCCATGTGCGCACCATTCAGCGCAAGCTTCACCAGACCATCAGAAAGATCACCGATGACTTCCAGGGACGCTGGCACTTCAATACCTGCGTGGCCGCCATTATGGAATTTGTGAATGAGCTTTACGCCGTGGAGAATGAGATTGCAGCGGGAAATTTCCCGGCTGAAATCCTGGCCGAAACCCAGCGGAAAATCATCCTGTTGATGGCCCCCTTTGCGCCTTACCTGGCCGCTGAACTTTGGGAATTCCTGGGCGAAAAGGACAGCATTCTGCGCCACCCCTGGCCGGACTACGATCCGGAGTTGGCCAAAGAGGAAGAAATCGAGTACGCCGTACAGGTCAACGGCAAGCTTCGCGGTCGTGTGGCCGTTGCGGCCGATAGCCCCGAGGATCTGGTGCGGGAGCGTGCCCTGGCCGATGAAAAAGTCCGCGCCTCGCTTGACGGCAAACAGGTGTTGAAGACCATTGTGGTGCCGGGCAAGCTGGTGAACATCGTGATCAAATGAGAAAGAATTTAAATTTAAAATTTGAAATTTAAAATTTTACCTTTCCAGGTGGCCCAGTCATCCCAGGGGTCCGCTGACCATGATTCCGTCAGTTTCGGGTTTCGCTCGGTCCTGCGTGATCCTTCAGTCTTCCTGATGGAGATTGTCTGGCGCTGGAGTTTTGGCGCTCTGGCGTTTCTTCTCATCTTTTTCGGCGCGTTAGCGCTGTTGGGAACGTTGGACGTCACGACTGCCCACGGCGCCGCATGGAAGAGCCGCGACCCATTTCTCATCACGTTGGCCGCGTTGCGTCTTCTGCGTGAGATTGGTTGGCGGCCGCCGTTTATCACGCTGGCCCTGGGCCTTACCGTGCTTTGGGTAGTGTTTGGCGCTTTGGGCCGCACTGTAGTCCTGAAGCGGCTTTCAGAGAAACCAGACGACCTTGCATTCCGCTACATTCTGGGCCTGCAAGTATGGCGCGCCTTCTTCCTGTGGGTGGGGATTGCCGGGGCAACGGCTTCCATTATTTTCTGCGCGTGGGTGGCCATGCGGGGCAACGCCCCCGATTACCTGATTTTTTACGTAATGGCTTTCCCTTTGTTGGCCGCTCTTTGGGTCTTCTGTTCGGTCGTGAACTGGTATTTGTCTCTCGCTGCAATTTGCGCTGAAGGCCATGCGACAACGATTACAGTTGCCATTCAGCGGGCCATGGCGCTGGCACGGTCGCAGCTCGCCGCAGT
>DATMMY010000104.1:0-8863 GCA_035569515.1 Candidatus Solibacter sp.
ACAGACCTGCTTTTTCCCAGCTCGCCAACTGCCGAGCCGTGATGCGCAGGATTCGCAGTACGTCCGTTCGTTGGTATCGTTCCACTAGTGCCCTTGGAAGTACGCGGTAAATTCGTACAGAGCCGCATTCATTATCTGAGACGTTGGGGGCAAATAGCAAGCGCAAACTGCTGAAACCAGAGGCCAAAGAGCACTTCAGGTGTGGAAAACCCGGCACATACCTGGAAAAGGATGTCCGGGGTGCAAGGTCCCGTGTTACGCTTGCGATACCCCACCTTTTCTTGAGAGCAGGAGCGATATGAGTTCACCAGGATTCAGTCAAAGTGGCCAGTCCGCGTACGATCCCCAGGCCACCTACAAACTGCAATTGGCCGCCACCCTCACCAGAATCAAGCCCAGCGCCAGTTGGTTTGACTGGATTGCCATCCTCTCGGTGGTGAATGCCGTCATCGCATTGGGAAACGGAAGTTGGAACTTTCTGCTGGGACTCGGTGTTACCAGTCTGGCAAACGGCATGGCGGCGAAGAGCGCCATTAGTCCGGTAGTCAGCCTCCTTGTGACCGCAGCTGCAGCCGGGTTTTTCTGGTTCATGGGCAAGCTTGCCAAAGCAGGGCAGAAATGGGCTCTGATTATGGGCATGGCGCTCTATGCCCTCGATGGCGCAGTCCTGATGCTACTGCCTGTTCAGCCGTGGCTCATGATTGGCTTCCACGTTTACGCCCTGATTATGCTTGCCCGGGGCCTCTCCGCCATCAGTGCTTTCGAAGCGGTGAAAGCAGATGCCCGTGCGCATGGAGTGATGCTCGATTAGGCCCGGTCCGTAGCGGTAGCGATGCCCACCGATCCCTCTGGAATGGCCGGTCGAGAGCTTTACGCCCTGCCGTTCCTCTTTTAAAATCACAGTAAGGGCCGACGTAGCTCAGTTGGTAGAGCAGTCGATTCGTAATCGACAGGTCATCGGTTCAATTCCGATCGTCGGCTCCAGTTCCTTCAACAACTTGTTGGCCAGTTTGCCAAGGCTTGGCATTTGCCTACGGCTCTTCAGAGACTTCAATCATATTCCCCTCAAGATCGTGCATCTCGAAATAGCGAGTGCCTGCCCGGTCCTGCTGGATCTCTCCGGTATTCACGCCTCTTGAGCTGAGGAAGTCTCTCGCCTTGTTTATGTTGGACGTGAAGAGTAGAGCGTTGGGTTCATCAGTGGGCTTGCCCGCAGGCCCCAGAACCAACGCGAAATCGCCGGTTGAAAAGCCCAGGGCGATGCAGTCTTCTCCATCCTCTAGCTCAATCGTGATTTCACGCAGATTGAGCTTTCCCTTGTACCAGGCGGTTGCAGCGGCAAGGTTTTGTACGCCAATGTAGTTTGTGCCACCAGAGCGGAGTATCGACATAACTCATTCCAAGCCAACGTACGACCACGATTGGACCTCGCAGTAACGTTCTCAGCCGTCATGATATCCCACCTGCTCCCGAGCGGAAGCAGATAACGAGTTGGAAAGCCTTTGATGCTGCAGTCTGGACTGCTAGAAAAGTCGTTAGCGTTTGCGCGAGGCCTGGAGCCAGGCAATCAGAGGCTGGAGTTGGGAGGGCACAGCAGCTTCGTCGATTTCAACTGTATGTTTTCCCTCGTCTGAGTCCACGGAGATTGTGTATTGGAAGCGGTCAGCGCCGGGGCCGGTGCTGCGGATGACAGGCGGCAGATCGAAAAAGCCCGCAGCGCGAATCAATTCCGCAAGCTTCTCCTGCTCTCCGGCAGGCAAATCCTCTGTGCTCATGCTGTACCGCAGAGGAATGCCGGTAAACCCGCCACTGCGTTCAAAATCAATTCGCATTCCATCTGCCAGCTTACACCAGGAGCAGCGTAGTAAGAAGAGTCCTGGTCTACGCTCCTCCCGAAGCTTGAGCCGGCTTCGGGAGGAGTTGGGTTATCGCGCGCCCATGGGTTTAGCGACCGGGGATTTCGGTGGCGCAGTCAGTGCCGCGGGGGCCTCTACCGTGGCTGTTATGCCCACATTGGCCCACGCATCGATCACGGCTTTTTGCTCGATGCTGGCGCTGCCGAATAGAGATGCCGCTACTGCTACGGTAGCATCTGCGGCCGCCTGGAAGTCGGCAGTCGGGCTTAGTCGTCCGCAGAGCGTGCGATACCAGATGAGACCTGCTTTCTGCCAGGCGAATCCACCCAGGTTGGTGGCTGCCAGGAAAAAAGCTCGATTCGGAATGCCGGAGTTGATATGCACCCCGCCATTGTCTCTATTCGTGTTAACAAGGTCCCGCATGTGGGCTGGTTGCGGGTCCTTGCCGAGGTCGGGATCATCATAGGCTGTGCCAGGGGCGCTCATGGAGCGCAAGGCGGTCCCCTTTACGACGTCGGTGAACAGCCCCTGGCCAATGAGCCAGTCGGCTTTGTCGGCCGTCTGATTATTGACCCACTGCTTGAGCAATGAGCCGAACACATCCGACATGGATTCATTGAGAGCGCCGGGCTGCCCCTGATAGACGAGCTGCGCCTCGTTCTGGGTAATTCCGTGCGTCAGTTCATGGCCGATAACATCAACGCTGATCGTAAACCGGTTGAAGTGTTCGCCGTCGCCGTCGCCGTAGATCATCTGGAACCCGTTCCAGAAGGCATTGTTGTACTGATTGTCAAAGTGAACTGTAGACTTCAGGAGCAGGCCATGATCGTCTACGGAGTTTCGGTTGTAAACCTGAGAGAAGAAATCATAGGTGTCGCCGCTGTAATCGTAGGCCTCGTTAACGGAAATGTCCTGCGATTCAGGATCGCCTTCGTCCCGAACTTCGCTCCCCGGCTGGTTGGTTCCATTCGTGGCATCAAATATCGTCCGGTGTTTCGTTCCTGCTGCGCCTAGCAGTGGAAGCATCATGGCCGCCTGGCGAACCCCGCGCTGACGTTCGCTGATTTCCATGGCTCGCATGGCGCGTTCCCTGAGATGAGGCTTTTCCGCCATTTTCTGGTAAATGACAGGAGGGATGACAAAGCAAATGTGATTGTGTGCGTGTTTCAAGGTAGATCTCCTTTTTCTCCCAACTAGACGGGAGCGGAAGCATTACTGACAAGGTGGTCAGGGATTCAAGTGCCTGACGCTGTTAGGAGTGCCCTGGGTGAAACGAGCCCGACCCTTGAGGGTAATTGCCCTTACTGGATAGTGATTCCAATCGCGTCTGCGTTTCATCAAATTTGTATTTCGTCTTTGCGAGGCGGAGTGTCTCTGGTGCTTGCTCCGCACCGCACAAAGCTCTCGCTTGAGGGCGTTTTCTTAAAACGTCAGATTAGATTTGGCAGCTCAGGGAAACCTGGGATCACCTGGATCCAATGGCCCAACCATCCCCAAAGGTTCTCGTCGACGCTAATTGTGACAGAAAATCGAGCAATCATTTCACACTTTTATTTGAGAAGGCAGTGGATCATGCTGGTCGCAGCAATCAAAGCAGATGAGAACAGTCTAATTTTTCTGAGTAATCACGGCCAGGTTGAGCGCTACGGAGATTCGAAACAAAACGTCCGTGGCGCTCATCGCAGACACGCCGGTATGGGACCCGGCAGGAATGCGAGCCGGAGAAGTTCGCGGGCCACCTCCGCCTCAGGCCACTCTGGATGCTGATCCGTGCCTTGGCCAGTTCGCGAGTAAGGAGACTCATCTCCAATGCCAGGAGCAGGCGCTGTTCGCCGGACATCGCCCGTTGAATTCGAAGCTGCACGGCCTGCGCCTCCAAGCTTGTGTCGGTGATCGGCATCACACGAATATTATCACCGAAGGGAAAGATCGCCGTCTGCTGCCGGATCGAACTAAGATCTCCATTTATCAATTCAACTGCACGAATTATCCGTGCGTCGTATAATCAAGGGCATGAAAGCGGTACTGGCTTTTTGCTTCCTCTGTTTCACGACTGCCTGGGCGCAGGACATGCCCTCCAACCTCGTAATGGAGAGCTCAGTTCCATCCGTGCAAATTAGTTTTTTGGGTCAGGATGGCGAGCACTACAGGTTCAGCGTCAAGAATGTCTCTGACCATGGGATTACCGCATTCAATGTACGCCTGCTTCCGGCCGCCTTTCAGAAGATTGCAGGCAAACCGGCGTGCGACGTGCGCTGTGCGGAGACTGGCGAATTGGGCACCAAATCCAGAGCGGTGATTGCTCCGGGCGGCACGTTTCTGCTGAGCTATCCGGTGAATCTGGTAGCCGGTGGAGTTATGGTGGAAGCCGCGCTGCTGGACGACGACTCATTTCAGGGAGATGAGCATGCGGCGGCACGCCTGCTGGCGCAAAAGATCGGTTTCCAGGCGGAACATGATCGCATTCTGCCGATCGTTTCCCGAATTATGTCGGACACCCGGCTGGATGAACCCAACAAAGCCATCCAGATTCGCCAGGAGTTGGAGTTGCTCTCCGTAGGCCCCGACCCTGCCACCATCCAAAGGTTCCAGGAGCGCTTCTCCAATTCCGTCGATTGTGATACGTGTACCCAACTCATGGAAGGCACCGCAATGAACGAAAAGCAAGTGGTGCTGACCAAGCTGGAGCAGTTCATTTCCAGGGAGAATCCGGCGGAGACGTCTCTGGCCCAGTGGTGGGAAGGCACCAAAAAGAACATCACTGCCTATGGTTGTGATGATTGCGAAGCTTCGCCCAGAAACCAGCAATCTAAATAGTCAAACGCTTTGTTTGTATTCGGGATGTGTACTGCCCGCGTTCGATCACCTGGTTCCTGGTTTTTCCCGATGATCTGATCTTTTCGCCGGCTATTCCTTATGCAGGAATTCTCCGCTAGAAGCGTTTACAACCACCGCTAATTTGGCAGAGGGGTCATTGCCGCTGTAGTAGACGTGCCATTTCAACTGGCTTGCCTGCGGGTCCCAGTCCAGCACGTACTTCACTCCGGCTTTGGGATCTTTTGCCAGCAGTTTCTTGCCGCCATGCTCCTGGGCCACTGCAAAGGCCTTGTCGCTATCTATTTTCAAATAACTCAGTTCAAATGGCCGGGTTGAGCGGTTTGACGGGTCAAACGAATCCTGTGCGCCGTGGTCAACTCCGCGTGGAGTGTCCGAGCCGGACATGCCGGACCACGTGAAAGTCTCAGCCTTCTGCCGGCCCGTGGAGGCAAACGTGGCGCGCCAGAAGCCAGACTTGCCGTCATGCCCATTGCTGTCTTTAAGGACCTCAGAATTTACCTGCACCGGTTGCGCATCCGGCGCCCAAAAACGTGCCGGTGGAATCATTTTCTGCAAGGCGATTCGTCCGGTCTCCAATTGGCTGGGCTCCTGCTGTTGCGCGCCCTGGGAGTTCTCTTTTCCGGAAGGACTGCTGCAGCCTAGCGGCAGCATGCAGGCGAGAAATAAGAACAGGCTGACCTTCTTCATTCTTTTCCTTTGGTTCCAATGTTCAAGGCAAGATGGCGCAAACTTCCGGCTGCCGCTTCCATATCGTGATCGTGCTAGAAGAAGCCTTTGCGGAGAAGAGCTGCATCACAAAGTCACGCAGCGACGGCACCGGCTATTGCTGCGGGATACCAGCTTTCCGGGCTTGTTCTTGAAGATCATCAAGCTTTTGCCTGGCATCCGCAATCGATTGTTTCTTGGAGTCAATTTCGGTCTGCTGCTGGCGGCTGTCCTCAAGAAATTTACCTTGGTCCCGAAGCATCGTTCCCGCATCAGCGTAGTAGGCGGCAGCGCGAAGCCTGGCCTCGCGTTCGGCCACATCCAACTCCCGCTGCAATTGGGTGATCTCTTTCCGTTGATCGTCAATTTGCTTTTTCAGATCGTCGGTCTTCTTTTGGTCCGTTCCGGCCACCGCCGGCTTTTCCTGGTCCTTGGCGTCACCCTTTTTGTCGGCTTGGGCTTCGTCTTTCTTCGGCTGGCCCGCCTTATCGTCGTCCTGCTTCTGGGTCTCCGGACTCCTGGCTTTTTCGGCATTCTTAGCCGCTGGTGCGGACGGGAGGGAGCTCGGGATCATGTCATTGTCAATGACTTGGGCCGAGGTATTTGGATGCCGGTTGGCGCGGGCTTTACGGGCCATGTCCGCCAACGATTCCTGGGCTGACGCAGTGAGCGCCAGCATCGAAGTGCACAAACTGAGTAATAAAAAGAATTTCTTCATACGCGTTTGGGACCACACTTGTTAGTGTTATTTTACCCCTGGATTACAACCATTTTATGCATTTCGCGGGCGGAAACGATAGGGTAAACGTTGTACTCCAGGGCAAACGACCCTAGAGCAGGACTGCCCACAAAGACAAGTCCAACAGTAACCAGAGGGCTAACTTGGTATTGACTCATTGAGTAATTCCCGGTCACCCGCTTTTCAATTACAAAATTACTAAATTACCCACTTACCAAATTCTTCCCGGTTCATCCTTTGGAAGAATTGGCAAACTCCAAAAATTCAGCAACCACCTTCGACAGTTGTTCCGCCTCTGTTTTGATCTTTTCCGCTATCTGCCGGGTATCTCCGCCGGCATCCATCGTGGTCAATGCCTGAGCGTAATTGGCGATGGTTTCAAGCGAGCCCTTAAAATCCCGCACCAAGCCGGCCGAGATCTCTCCCATAGAAGCCAGGCTCTCACTGGCCTGCATCTGCCGGGCGATCTCGGTGATTTGCGTCAGGTCTTCGATCAGGCAACACGCTCCCAGGGTCTCTTTGTTTTTTTCCGGGTCGTTTGTCGCCGCGTCCCTGGGTACGTTCTTTCCCAGCACCGGGAATGCGCTGATCCCCAGGGTGCGTTTTTGACCTGAGGGAGTCCGGTATTCAACCTCTAATCTTGGAAAGGGGGCGCCATCGCGGATCGTCTGTTGCAGCGCATTCACCAGAGGGCCCGGAGAGTTGGATTCACTGGCATCGGGCCAGCGCACTTTTGTGACCGTCCGAAAAAGGTCGCGGAAATTGAACAGCAGCGGAGAGGCGTACCCTAAGAGCGCTTTGGCGGCGCGATTGGCCTGCCGCACGCCCCCCATGCGGTCCAGAACGATCACACCGCTGGCCAGGTTGGCCAGCACCGCTTCATGGATGAGGTCGGCAGCGGCAGATCGTTGCTGTTCTTTTTCCAGCAGCCGATGGAGGTCTTTCTCTTTCCCGCGAAGCTGCTGGATAACACTGTTGTAGGCGGCAAGGCTGAAGGCCGGACTACCTGCCTCGGGTGGCGCGGCCGGCGCCGTTTCGGAGGCGATGTCCTGCCGTATCTTGCGAATCAAGATGGTCCCGCATAGAAAGAGGAAAAGACAAATCACGCCCAACAGCGCCATCTTGACCGCCAGCGGATTATTCAAAAACCGCTGTATGGGATTGATCAGAAGTATCATCATCAGAAGTATCATTGGTAAAGTCCCATCGACCACCGCATATACCGGTCGATCAAAGAGTCGCCGAAGAAGACGGCTACCAAGGCTGCAACTCCCAGAAACACTCCGAAAGGTATTTCAAAATTACGATAAATCAGCTTGGCGGAACTCCACGCCTTGGCGCGCGCAATGCTGGCAGGCTCGTTGGAGACCCTGCGGCGTCGGCGGGCCAGCCGCTTCCGCCAAACGGCCAGGATTAGCAACCCACCAAATATGCTGCCAACCATTGTGCCCAGCACCAGAACAAAGAGCGTCAGCTTCATACCCAGGAAAGCGCCAACCAATGCCATCAGCTTTACATCGCCCCTGCCCATTCCTTCCACGCCCCGCACGGCCTGATAGAGCAGCGCTATGGCCAGGAGGAACGCCGAGCCAAAGAGTGCGCCGGCAATCGAGTTGGCCAGCGAAACAATGCGCCAGTTCACGTTGGCCCGCAGGAACGTCTCCACCGGACCTTCCAGGCGCACGAGCAGGCTAAACAAAACTCCCAGGGCGATTCCTGGCTTGGTCAGCAGGTCCGGGAGCAGCCTGGTTTCGGCATCGGTAAACACCAGGCCGACCAACAAGAAGCAGAATACAGAGTATTTGATCGCCTCGGCAGGCATCCCCTTGGCGGCCATATAGGACAAGCCAAACAATAGGCCGGTAAGCAGTTCTACCGCAGCATACCTGGCAGAGATCGCCACCTTGCAATGGCGGCACTTTCCCCGCAGCAGGAGCCAGCTTACAACGGGGATGTTGTCATAGGCGGCGATGGGCTGATTGCACGAAGGGCAAGCGGAACGTGGCGCGACCACCGAGAGCCCTCGAGGCATCCGGTGAATGCAAACGTTCAGAAAACTGCCGAAAATCAATCCAAACAGAAAAAATGCGATCGTGAAAAAGACGTCCAGGAGCTTGCTCCGCCTCGCGATGTTCGGGGGATGTACCGATTATACGTAGATTCCTGCCGATCATGCCGTTACGAACGGTCAGGAATTCGCAGGATGGGCCCCTCCAGCATGGGAGCGTCCGGGACCTCAGGAGGAAGTTCGCCGATCCAGTTGATCTGTTTGGGTGCAAAAAGAAAGCGCCACCACAGGGCGGCGCTTATAACATCATGAATCTTTATTACACAGACCGGTTACATGGACTGGCGGCTGCTTCCAGGAGTAACGGTGATTGAATTTTCCATCTGGAAGTTCAACAGCGTCTCCGGCTTAAGAATAATCTGCTGTCCCTTGTTGATGGCGGAGACGCCGGTGCCCGCACCCGCGCCTGCGGCTGCGCCAATGGCCGCGCCTTTACCGCCGCCAAAGATACCGCCCAGGATTGCGCCAACGGCCGCGCCGCCGCCAACCTTGGCTGCGGTACTCTTGCCGCGTCCACTGCCTGACTTGGACCAGCGGTCAGTCTGGATGTTGTAACTCTTGCCGTTCATCATCAACCTGGTGAGCTCGATGGTCAGGACAGATTGCCCGGCAAAGCGTCCGGCGGATTTGACCTCTACCACGCGGCCTTCAACATCG
>DATMMY010000105.1:0-10604 GCA_035569515.1 Candidatus Solibacter sp.
GACTCCTTGTTCCTGTACCGAACGTTTCTTGTAGCGAATCTAGTTTTAGGGGGCCGAAAATCCTGAAAACACGAACCTATAACGCAACACGCGGAACAATCCCTTCCCTTTTCCCGATAATTTCAGGGGGGATCAATCGCCTGCTTTCAAGCGGTTACAGCAACTTCATTTGGGGGAAGCAGTAGTTTACATCAGGTACTCTGCTTGTGTGCAATTACTTTTGTCAAGGGAAAAAGTGTCAATTTTTGTCACATCAAGCTGAAATACCCTTCCCGAAACGGAATCACCGAACACGGCTAGATCGAGATTTGCAAGGGGCGCACATGAATAGTATTCAAATCGCCTTTCCCAGATTTAGAAATTTCGGACGGAAAGACGTTTTGCCTGATATTCACCAGAATTCAACAAGACTGGTCGGGTGAAGAACTTGGTAATTGCGTAAGTTGGTAATTTGGTAATTTCGATCAACGGCAGAGTCACAACACAGCCAATCCGCAACTAAATCCCAGATCACACGAGAACCAAGGGGAAAAAACCTTGAGCCGCGAATTAACACGAATGGACGCGAATGAAAACCAGCCAAAACCTTTGAAACACAGAGGCAGCGGAGGAAGCAGAGGAAACCCGGAATCGGATGACCGGAACCGGCCATGGCTATTCTATGCTCCAAGAGAGCTGTAGAAAATTTGCAAGAAAGAGCACGATTTCAAAGCACGTCGCAATACGAAGGAACACCAAAGTGAAGACGGCGAGAGTGTTCGTCGGAAGACCAGATTTTCGGGATTCGTAGCACAGCCGAGTGGTGTGGACCGCTCTAGCTGGAGGGCGACCACTTCATCAGGAACTGAAATCCATGTTCCGCGTCCTTGCGGAAACCCAGGCGTTCAAACAGGCGAAGCGAGGGGTTAAAGCTCTCGACGTAGATAGTTACTGATTTTCCCACATCGCGGGCTTCATCCATGATCCGGCCCAACAGAAATGAGCCGATTCCTGAATTTCGATATTGGGACAGGATGGTGATGTCCAGGATGTGCAGACCTTCCGCCTGCCGATCAAGATATAGCCGGCCCATTGGGGTTTGATCCAGGTAAATAATGTCGTGCCTGGCCTGGGGATACTGGGCCGCATAGTGCTGCTTCTGGGCGGAGAACTGCATACGGAGAAAGGTGTCTTTTTGCTCCGCGCTCCAGGGTACCTGCGCGAGCTCATCGGCTCGGGTGCTGGCATAGACAGACAAGAGGAACGTCTCGTCACCATCCCCTGCTGGACGAAGAGTGATCTTTTCCTTCTGGATCATGATTGCGGGTTGCGGAAGCGATGAAAAACCACTTCGTACAAAGTACCATCCTGATCGGCGCCCACAGCGGTCAGAAAAAGCTCAAACACGCCCAGCTTCTCATGCTCGAGCCGGTGAATCTGCTGGTTCAATCGGGGGGAGATCGGGCCACGAAACCCTAGCGAGAAAAGCTCCAACTGGGGCGCGGTCTCGCGATCTTTGACCTCGAAAAGCTCCAACTCCACAGGAGCCTGGCCGGGAAGATGGACCGTAAATTTCGTATGTAACTGCCCGGCAAAAATTTTGCTGTTGAATGCATCGAGTGGAATCGTCATCAGAAACGTTATTTCCTCTGTCGTTCGAGTGGATGATTGGGGGATGCAGAACGATAATAACACTGAGTGCTGGCCTGAGCCGTCAGCATTCAGCACTCAGCATTCAGCCATGAAACATTTTCATAGACCGATTGAAATCAACTGCAATCATTAACCAGCGCCCCTTGCACCTTAGGCAATTCGAGAACGTGCAGGGGCTCAATGCTAAGCGCTGAGTGCTGACTGCTCTTAAACCACTGCAATCTGCCGGCGAAGATCTGCATCAAACAAGCTCTTGGGAATCATGGCGTGCACGCCGCGCACAATATCGACAACCTGGGTGATTCGGAAGCTTACGGCAATACTGCATAACGCATACGCGTCGAGTTCGGTAAGGCCGGCTCGGGTCGACAGGAACTTGATCGCATTCCGAGCGGCCAGGGTCATGGCGACGTTCAGGTCTTTATCGAGTCCCAACAGAATCCAATGGGTCGCAGTCTCAGCGATGGGCCAACTGAAATTCTTCTGCTTGTGTAGAACGACCTGGATACGCATTTCCTGCATGCGGGTTTCCAGGGCCGAGAGGTTGATTTCGCCATCGCCCTGCACTGCGTGCGAGTCGCCAGTATAGATGAGCGCTCCCGCCTTCCAGACCGGAATAAACATGCTGGAGCCTTCCGACATCTCGCTCAGGTCAACGTTGCCTCCATGGGGTCCCGGAGGAACGGAGCTGGTCACACCGGGACTCACGGGCGGATAGTAACCATCGGGTGGCGCCACGCCCAGCGTGCCCTGAAAGGGCTTCAATGGAATGTGGATGCGAGGCACAAACTCGGCCTTCATGTTCTTCAGGTCAAGGTCCAGATACTTCACCTGCCCCTGGGGAAAGTCCTGGGGCAGCAGTCCGGTCCCCAGCGTACCCGGGTTGTTGAAGACCGCGCCCCAGTTGAAGGGGAGCAGCTTTTTGTAACGGATCTCCAGAACGTCTCCGGGCTGGGCATCATTCACAAAAATCGGTCCAATGATGGAATGCGGGCCCCGCCCCGGATTGCTGACGCGGATTTGCGCCAGCTTGTCCACCGGAACGCCCGGCTGCAACTGGTTCAGGAAGTGTGACCAGGTATTGGGAAAACTTACGGTGTCACCGGAATCAATCTTGATTATGGGCGCCAGCGTGGTATCGAAAACACCCAAATGCACAGTCTGGTTGTTCGACTCCACCACGTGCACCCGGCCTTCACCACCTCCGCTCGCCGAGTGTTGGCCACTACCAATGGCTTCACCGCTGCCAAATCCTTCCCCCGAATGACTGGCTTTGTTGAACCATGGCCCCACGGCCGCAAGCATTCCCATGAAGCTGCTGGCCTGCAACAACTTGCGGCGAAACCGCCCGCGCGTGCTCAGGTAGTGATCCAGATTTTCCTGGTCAACCTCATCCATGTGCAAGAGACGATCAGCTGCCTGGCGTGTGAATTTCGCGTCCTTTACATCTTCCCGCACCACACCGGTACCCTGCTCCTCACCACATCCGAACAGGCTGCCGCAGTTGTGATGATGAGGTTCAGGCTGGCTCTCGTTCATGTGGTCATGATGTTCGGGCATCGTCTCCTCCTTGGCCTTGCGATCTGTGTGCCTTCGGCTTTTCAGACGTCCCATTCTACATACATCAATTCGCAGGAATTGGAAAAATAGGAGGAAAAACAAAAGCAAAACCTCAACGCAGAGGCCACAGAGTAAGCAGAGGGCCGCAGAGGAAACCCACGAAATAAAGCGGCGACTGGGGCCTGGATCTATCGTCTCGCGCGCGATATGAGAAATTCTTTAACTGAATCGTCTTGTGTTTTTAGGAGACATCGCCCCCGCCAGTCCAAGTCATCCGCAAGACACATTGATTAAAAGTATGTTAAAAGTAACAAGATTCAGCTTGATAATCCCCTTGTCTGCTGTATTTTTTGTTTGAGCCCCACCCATGGATAAACTAAGAAGAACCGCAAAAAATCTTCTCTTCGCTGCCGTGTGCCTGAGTACTTTGTCGTTCTTGCCCGGCTGCAAGAAATCACAGCCCAGCACTCCAGAGGCCGGAAGCCAGCAACCCGCTCCGGCCAACTCCCTGGAATTGATATTCACGTATGGATCAGAGAAGGAAAAATGGATTGCTGACGTAACCGATGCGTTCAACCGCAACGCGCGAAAGACCTCCAGCGGTAAACGGATCTTTGTTCGCGCCATCCCGATGGGCTCCGGGGAATGCATCGACGAGATCCTGTCCGGCAGCCGCAAGACGCACGTTACCAGCCCTGCTTCAGCCGCATTCGTAAAAATTGGCAATGCCCAATCGCGCTCCAAGACCGGGCATGACCTGTTGGGCCCCACTGAAAACCTGGTGCTCTCACCGGTAGTCATCGCCATGTGGAAACCCATGGCCGAAGCTATAGGCTGGGGGAAGAAGCCAATCGGATGGGCCGACATTCTGGCCCTGTCCCGCAATCAGCAGGGCTGGAAATCCTATGGATTCCCGCAGTGGGGGCAATTCAAGTTTGGCCATACGCATCCTGACTACAGCAATAGCGGGCTTATCTCACTGTTTGCGGAAACCTATGCGGCGGTCAACAAGACTGCCGGACTGACCCTGGCGGACCTGAACAAGCCCCGGACCGGGGAGTTTGTGGCCGGGATAGAAAACTCGGTTGTGCACTATGGCAGTTCAACCGGCTTCTTCGGTCGCAAGATGTTTGCCAACGGCCCGCAATACCTCTCCGCATCCGTGCTGTATGAAAGCATGGTGGTGGAATCTTACGCTGAACGGAACATGCCCTTTCCTGTGGTGGCTATCTATCCTAAGGAGGGGACGTTCTGGAGCGATCACCCGATTGGAGTAGTGGACCGTGACTGGGTTACTCCTGAGCACCGCGAGGCGGCCAAGATCTACATTCAATATCTGCTGGACCGCCCTCAGCAAGAACATGCCATAACCTATGGATTCCGGCCAGCCTCCGTGGAAGTTGCCGTTTCGGCGCCAATTGACAGCGTCCATGGCGTGGACCCTAAAGAACCTAAGACCACTCTGGAAGTGCCTTCCACGGAAGTGATTGATGGCATCCAGAAGCTTTGGCAGCAGAAAAAGAAGAGCGCGGAAGTGGTGCTGGTGTTCGATACTTCCGGAAGCATGAGCGACGATCAAAAGATTCAAAATGCGCGTGAGGGCGCCAAGCAACTTGTTTCGTTGCTGGGCGACAATGATTCCTTTTCGCTTCTTCCGTTCAACAGCACGATGAATTGGGCAAGCCAGGATCTGCCCATGAAAACCGGGCGCACGCAAAGCCTGCAAGTCATTGAGTCATTATTCCCCCAGGGCGGCACCGCGCTCTATGATTCCATAGCGGCAGGCTACAGCCATCTCGCGGACCGGCAGCGTCAAGATGCAGGGAGAGAGAGCAGGATCCGCGCGGTCATCGTTCTTACCGACGGCGAAGACACCGAAAGCAAGCTGAAGTTACCGGACCTGATGAGCCAGATCAAGTTTGATGGCGAGCAACGCACCATCCGGGTCTTCACCATAGCCTATGGCCGGGACGCAAGGCAGGACATCTTGAAGACTATCGCCGAATCCACGCAGGCCAAGTCGTATGCAGGAACACCGAAGAACATTGTTGATGTGTTTCGGGACATCTCGACGTTCTTTTAGAGCGGTCCGGCAAGTTGTTATGCCCCGAACGCCGGTGGAAGAATAGGACTTACAGATTGCAGGGGCTGAAGCGAAGCTGATTTTAAGTGGCTTGCGGCAGGCTTAAACCGCCAATTCTGAAGATGTTCCAGCGTAAGTATCAGGGAGAAAAATGGCAACGAGTGATACCAAACTGACCGGCCTGGGCAAGTTTGTAATCTTTCTTTTTATAGCCGCGTGCCTTGCCGGGGCCTACTACATGTTCATGGGCAAGTCGCTTCCCAAACTTGGGGGAGGCGGCACAGGAGGCAGCTTTCTGGGCAGCACTCCGGATGCGGAGATCGGTATCGCCTATGGGACGGAGAAGCAGCGTTGGCTGGAATGGGCGGTCCAGGAGTTTGCCAAAACATCGGACGGCAAGCACATCAAGGTCAACTTGATCCCCATGGGCTCGATGGAAGGAGCGCACGCAGTCCTGGCGGCAGATAAGAGAATCAATGTCTGGTCGCCGGCCAGCGCTGCCTACAAAGACATTTTCCTGCAAGAGTGGCAGGTCAAAGATTCCGGTAACCCTATCGCCAGAGAAGAATCGCTGGCCCTTACGCCCATGGTCTTCGTAGTCTGGGATGAACGCTACCAGGCTTTCCTGCAGAAATATAAGACCATGTCTTTCGTGACCGTAAACCAGGCCCTGCAGGAAAAAGGCGGTTGGAACACCATTGCCGGCAAACCCGAATGGGGGCTCTTCAAGTTTGGGCATACCAACCCGGCACAATCCAATTCCGGGCTGATGACTATTGTGCTGGCTGCCTACGCTTACCAGAACAAGACCAATAACCTGGCCATGCAGGATGTGCTGAATGTAGATTTTCAGAACTGGCTGGAAAAGCTTGAACGGGCGGCGAACGGAATGTCGAACAGCACCGGTAACATGATGAAGGAGATGGTGCTGAAGGGCCCCTCATCCTATGACGCGCTCTTTGTGTATGAGAGCGTTGCCATTGATTATCTCAAGAACGCTGAAGGGCGCTGGGGCCAGCTCCGAATCGTATATCCCGAATACAACGCCTGGAACGAGAATCCTTATTACGTATTGAATGTGCCATGGAGCACTGCCGACCAGCAAAAGGCGGCGAACGTGTTCCTGAATTTCCTTTTGACGGAGCCCATCCAGAAAGAGTCTCTCAATCATGGTTTTCGCCCGGCCAATCTCAATGTGCCCATCAAATTTCCGGAAAGCCCGTTTGTGCGCTATGCCAACTATGGATTCCGGGTGGACTTGCAGAAAATATGCGAGCCTCCCAAGGCGGATGTTGTAAACAACCTGTTGGCCAGTTGGCAACGCTCCCAGGGAACCAGGTAAATGGAGTTCGCGTACACTAATCAGTGACAGAGCCACAAGCAGGAAGCCAGCGCGCAAAGGAGCACGCATGTTTAAGCGAATATCTAATCTTTTTAAAGGATTTCTCGGTTTATTCATCTCCGGCTTAGAGCGCCAGAATCCCGAGGCTTTGCTGGAGGTGGAGACGGAGAACCTTCGCAAACAGATTGCCCAATACAACCAGGGATTGGCCTCTCATGCTGGCCTCTGCGAGCGGCTCATGGCCCAGGTGCGGAAGCAGGAAACCGAACAGAGAGACCTGCGTGCGAAAACCAGCGCCCAACTCAGGGCCGGGAACCGGGACGCGGCCGCCCAATACGCCCTGCGGCTGCAGACCCTGGAACGGGACTTGGAAGAAAACCACAGGCAACTGGAACAGGCTGAAACCACCTATAAAGATCTGCTCAAGACCCGGGACGTCTCTATCAACGCCGCCAAAGCCAAGATCCAGGCGCTCAGGGCAGGCCTGGATGACCTGAAAGTAAAAAAGGCCCTGGCCGAGATGACCGAGATGGCCTCCGGCATGATCAGCTCCATTGGCAGCTCCGGCGACACTCTGGACCGGCTGGGAACCATGGTGGAAGAGGAGCGGGGCAAAGCCGCAGGCCGCGCCCGCGTCGCCAAAGACTCATTGGACATGTCCGGCGTCCAAATGAAAGAAGCGGAGCAGAAAGCTTTAGCAGATCAGGCTCTGGCCGATTTTGCCGCACACGAAGGCATTGCTTTAGATACGCCCTCAACGGGATCCGCTCCAGAAGCTCCGGTAAAATCCATGGGTCAGTCGATCCCGGAAAAACAGTAAGATATCTCCGCGAAACCTATTAACGCTCTGTGTGGAAATATCTCAAGGCCGCGTTTCTGGTAGGAGTGGATGTGCCCGCTGTGGGCCGCCTGCCGGTGAATCTTCTTGCCGCCGCAGGTTTTACCATTTTGGGATTCGCCCAGCCCGCCTTTTGGCTTCTGGGCCTGGGACTTGAAACCAGCGTAGTGTTCGCGTTGGGGTTCAATCCACGCTTCCAGAAATACGTTGACGGCCAGCAGATGCAGCTTTCCGCCCTGGATGTTGACGCACAACGCCAAGCACTTGTCCGTCTGCTCGCTCCCTCAGCCAGAGACAAGCTTTCGGCTCTGGCGGGACGGTGCCAATCGGTGCTGCAGGTCTATCAAGGGACGCAGGCTGACGAATTCATCATTAACACAAATCAGGATTCCCTGCAGAGACTCCAGTGGCTGTATCTGAAGCTGCTGGTTGGACGGCACTATCTTGAAGCCGGCACTAGCAGCACCGGCGATTCGCTTAGGCAGAAGATCGAGGCGCTCGAAAAAGAGTTGCAGGCCCCTGCCGCTTCAGAACAGCTTCGGCAATCCAAGACCGCCACACTGTCAATCTTGAAACAGCGCTTGAACAACTTTCAAAATCGCACGCGCCTGCTGGAAGAGATTGACAGCGATTTGACCAGAATTGAGGCCCAGGTGGATCTGGCGCTTGAGAATGCCTCCATCCAGGGCCGCCCGCAAACCATTTCTACCGAGATCGAACTGGCCAGCGACCTGGCGAGCGGCACTTTATTCGGCGATTCGCAGGGCACCATTGCAGCACTCGAACACAGCTTCGCCTCCTCCGCGAATAGCAGCGCGCAGAGGCAGGTGAATTGATGGCCGCAAACGACGCTAAACTTCAAGCTGTACCTCTGCACGCCAGCGTACCGGCATGGGCCAGAGAGCTGATAGACCTCTATGAGAGCAATGCCGCCAGCCAATTCATCGTCTATGGAAACGTAAACGACCGCATGGTGCTCCCGGCAGCGCCTATGCGGCTGGGCAGTCTGAGGGATTTTCTGCTGGACGTGCTAATGCCGCGCTTTGATGTGGTGCTGAGTTACGATATTGGCAACGGCATCCGCGTGGAAAAAGGCGGAGAGGTCTTTTCCCAGTGGCCCTACCTGAAAGAAAACCCCCAGCTTCCTAAAGTCCCGCTTGCGGCGGTTGAGACCCTTACCCGCTATTTTCGTTATTGCGCGAACCTGGCCAGGCTCAAGCAAAATTCGATTCAAGTAGGATGCTTCATCAACAACGCCGATCTCCTTGCACCCGCGATCCAAGGCATGCTGGCGTATGACCTTAATTCGCTGGCCTCGCTGATTCGCGAATGGTCCAGCGACTCGCTTTTGATCAGCCATTCGCTGGCAACTTTTCTCATCGTCGAAAACCTCAATGACCTTCATCCGTTGATTGTGAACAATGCGCGCACAGCGCAGATCAAGATTGCCCTGCCATCTCCGGGAGAACTGACGTCCGCATTTTCGGTGATTGGCTCAAGCTATCCCACGGCCCTGAGCGAATATAACGACCGTCTGGATCTGCTTGCCAGCCAGCTCTCCGGCGCCAGCCTGAGTATGGTTGAAAGCACGTTGCGCACCAAGGAGCACCGTAAAGAAAAGATCGTCTCCGAAGATGTGGTGAAGCTCAAGAAACAGTTAGTTGAAAGGGACTGCAACGGCCTGATCGAATTCATAGAATCGCGCCGGACGCTCAACGACCTGGCCGGGCTGGATAAGGTAAAAGCGTGGCTCCGGCAAGACATTGAGCTTTGGCGAAAGAACGACATTCAGGCGCTTCCCAAGGGTTACCTGTTCTGCGGCCCGGTTGGCACCGGCAAAACCTTTCTGGTCGAGTGCCTTGCTGGAGAGGCCGGGGTGCCCGTGGTAAAGATGAAGAACTTTCGAGACAAATGGGTGGGCAGCAGCGAGGGCAATCTGGAAAAAATCTTCCGTCTCATCAAAGCACTGGGACGATGCTATGTATTTATTGATGAAGCCGACCAGGCGCTGGGCCGCCGCCAGTCGTCTTCTGACGATTCGGGAATTTCCGGCAGGCTCTACTCCATGATGGCGGAAGAAATGGGCAGCAGCACTAACCGAGGCAAGGTGATTTGGGTGCTTGCTTCCAGCCGGCCCGACCTGATTGAAGTAGACCTGAAACGGCCTGGCAGGGTGGACATTAAGGTCCCGATTTTTCCAACCACCACCGCGCGCGAAAGTTTTGATCTCATTCGAAACTTGTCGCAACGCTGCGGAGTCCAGATAGACGAGGCCAGCTTCAACGAGTTGGAATCCCATCTTCCCACGTTGCTGACTCCGGGCGCCGCGGAAGCTGTCGCTTCCAAAGTTTACCGCCGGGTGCGCACCTGCGGAGAAACGCCCCTGTCTGCACTGGGCGCCTGCCTTGCCGACTATCAAAACCCGGTACCGCGCCAGATCATGGAACTTCAGATTAAACTGGCGGTCCAGGAGTCGAGTGATCTGGATTTCGTCCCTGCTGAATTTCGGCAGTACGCGGGCGGATAGAGCGGCAATACTTTTCGCTTAAGGAATTCAGAGGTTGCTGCACGATGATGAACCCAGCCCCGGTAGGTGCGAAATTATTGAGTCCAGCACAGCCTTGCCCTCGCCTCTAAGATGATGAAAATCAGCTAATTTAGCTGCGGTTGCAAGCGCTGGTCATCCAAAATTCCCTAACGGATTTCAATGATCCGGTCGCCAGCGTTCAGAGCAGATTCGATTAAAGTCCAGAGCCGGTCAAAAGCTGCCAGTAAAGCTGAAGTCCGGCAATTGCCAAGGCGCACCCAAAGAAGTCTTATTTGGGATTGGGCTTGGGTCGCGAGGTAAAGAAAATCCTCGTCTTTGCTGACAATAATCCGCTCTTGAACCTCGGCATAGCGGCATATCTCGTTATCCAGTGCCTCGGCCAAGCCGACATCAAGAACATGCTGACAATCGAATCCGCGTTTTCGCAAGTATTGCGCAAGGGCCGGTGGTAGTTGGTTACCGACCAAGAATTTCACGACGTCCGAAGAACGACGTGATCGGTTTGGTAGGCAGCGTAATCGATGGCAGCAAGAATGTCTTCATGTTCCAGCGAAGGATAATCGCCCAGGATTTCCTCAAAGGAAGCTCCTGCCCCGAGCAA
>DATMMY010000106.1:0-2720 GCA_035569515.1 Candidatus Solibacter sp.
ACCTGAGCGCCAACTCCCGCCAGACGGGCCAGTTCGTCGATCACCTCCATCTGGATGAGGGTGGAATCCATATCGAAGACAATGAGCCTGCGATTGCGCCGAAAGATGGAATCTTCCTGCACCGCGATATCGAAGTCGGCATCGTCTGCCAGTGTGAGCAACTCCCGGCGAAGTTCGTCGCCATCGACATGATCGCCGGAGATGGTGAACTCAATGCACATGCGCGGCTCGGCCTGGTCCGCGGCGGAGCCCCGCGCAGAAAGCCGGTCCATGATATCGATGTTCAAATTCTGCCGGACGAATATGCCAGTGACAGCGGCGAGCTGCGCCGCCGAAAACCGCGGCGCCAGCAAGGTGACAATAAACCGGCGGTTGTGTTGCTTCCGGACCCAATCGCGATAATGTTGTTCCGAAACAGGGCTGACGCGGGCCGTAACCCCTAACTGCTGAGCGTTCCACGCAATGCCCTCTTCAACTGCTTTGATACGCTTCGCATCCTGAACGCTGACCATAAGCCCAAGCGCCAGGGCATCATGAATCACAGCCTGGCCGATATCGAGAATGATCGCTCCCGATTCAGCCAAAGCATTGGCGAAAGCACGGGTCAGTCCCGGCTGGTCGTGTCCACTGATGGTGATGAGAAGGATTTCCGCCATGCGAGCAAGTAATCGTTCATCTTACCGCAGCACGCTTCCCCTCAAGAGCCAAGCCGAAGGTCCAGACCATCAGCGTTCTGGATCTTCATCAAACAGCTCGGTGAGCGATAGGGAGAAGGCAATGCCCTGAAAAAGCCTCTCTTCGTTGAAGGGATTGGGTGCCGTTACCTCACGTATGCCAGCAATATCGTGGATCTCGATAATGCCCAAATATGGATAGACGAGCCAGACGGCGTTGCATCCAGCGGCAAGATATTGGTGCACTTTCTTCAGCGTGTCCTGAGCGAGGTTGCTCGGCGAAATGATTTCGATGGCCAGAGAAGGCGCACCCTCGATTGGGGCATGGTGAAGGTCGAGGTCCTTGATACGCTCTTTGGCTATAAATGCGACATCAGGCTTGCGAACAGCGCGGGACAGCCGAAAATCCACTTCACTGATGACGATGCCCAGCCGGTGCTTCTGCACAAAGGTTTTGAGCGCATGCGACAGCCTAATGGCCACGATGTTATGCCATGGCGCCGGGGATGGCGTCAAAATCAATTCTCCTTCGTCCAGTTCGTACCTGACGTTTTCGTCAGCGGCTTCCTGGAGCTTTTGAAATTCCTCGAAGCTGAGTTTGGTCGTGGTCGCCATGGCTTTGCCTACTCGCGTAATGCTGGCTATTTCAATCGCGCCTTCCTGTTAGATACCGATCACGCGACCAAAACAACCGTGCATTATGCGTCGTGAAATCACTGCAGCAGATTCCCATTCTCCTCTATTTCCTTGTCCTGGATCACCACCGCGGAAGCGACCCTGTCTCCAGCTTCAAGATTGAGCAGCCGGACACCCTGGGTAGATCTTCCGGCTTCGCGGATCTGCTTAGTGTCAATGCGGATGATCTTGCCGAATTGGCTGATCAGGATGACCTCAGAGGCCTCATCTACCAGCATAATGCCGCTGACTTTGCCGTTGCGCTCCGTGGTCTTCACGTTGATCACACCTTTGCCGCCGCGGGACTGCAAGCGGTATTCCTCGATCGGCGTGCGCTTCCCATAACCGTTTTCGGTCACCGACAGGATCAGGCCAGGGATGTTCTCGTCGCCTCCATCCTTGCCCTTGCCGTTGGCCTTCTTCTTGCCTTCCTTGGGAGTCACGGCAACACCGACAATGTAATCACGCTCGTCCAGGTCCATACCACGGACGCCGAAGGCCTGGCGGCCCATGGAGCGCACATCGTTCTCATCAAACCGGATCGCTTGGCCCTCGTGGGACGCCATAAAGACCACCTGGTTGCCATCCGTAAGGCGGACTGCCACCAGTTCGTCGCCTTTGTCGATGCCGATGGCTAGAATGCCCCGCGACTGCACATTGGAGAAATCTTTCACCGGAGTTTTCTTTACCGTGCCGTTGCGTGTGGCAAAGAAGATGAAGCGGTTCTCCTCTTCCAGGTTCCGCACCTCCAGCAGGGTACGCACGGTCTCACCCGGCTGTAACGCCACCAGGTTGCCAATGTGCTTGCCTTTGCCGGCAGCGCTTACATCCGGGACCTCATAGACCTTGAGCCAGTAGACCCGCCCGGTGTTGGTAAAGATCAGCAGATAAGAGTGGGTCGAAGCAATGAAAAGATACTCGACAAAGTCCTCTTCCCTGGTCTTCATGCCTGTGCGGCCGGTGCCGCCGCGCCGTTGCTGGCGGTAGGTCGAGATGGGCGTACGCTTCAGGTAGCCGCTGTGGGAGACCGTGACCGCCACCTGCTCATCGGCGATCAGGTCTTCCAGGGTAATCTCCGTGGACTCGTCAATGATCTCGGTCTTGCGGGCATCTCCGAAGTCTTTTCTTATCTCTTCCAGCTCTTTCACGATCACGTTACGCAGCTTCTTGTCAGAGGCGAGAATGGCTTCGTACTCGGCGATCTTGCCCCGGATCTCTTCCAGTTCTTTTAGAATTTCTTCCGTCGAAAGACGGGTGAGGCGATACAGTTGCAATTCCAGAATGGCATCGGCCTGGCGGGAGGAAAGCCTGCCTTCCGCGCCCCCAACTTTCTCCTGGATCCGCTTGTCTACAATCTTGAACTTGGCGGCC
>DATMMY010000107.1:0-10053 GCA_035569515.1 Candidatus Solibacter sp.
TTGGCGAGTTCAGCGTTCAATTCAGCGCCTACGAGCATGGCGAATCCCGTCCAGTAAAGCCACATCATCAGCGCCACGGCTGCGCCCAGGGTGCCATAGGTTTTATTAAAGTAACCAAAGTGGCGGAAGTAGATGCCTAAGCCGTAAGAAAGAGCGATCCAGGCGGTAACGGCCAGAATCGCACCCGGCAGGGTGCTCCAGAACCGTTGCTTTACATTGGGCGCCATGAAGTAGAGGAATTCGACTGCCAGCACGGCAAAGAGAACAGCCACCGTCCAGTGGATATAGGGCCAGATCTTCGCAAAGATCCAGGACATGTGCATTCGCGCCGCGAGCCATTCTCCAAATTGCGGCCCAACAATCATCACGGCTAAGGCCGTTAACAAAAGCGCGCCTACCAGGAATGAGAGCCCAATGGCCAGCGGGCGAGTCCTCCAGAAGGGACGATTGTCCTGCACCTGGTAAGCAATATTCAGGGCTTCAATGGCTGCGGAAAAGCCACCGGAAGCGGCCCACAACGTTCCCAACAGGCCAAATGAAAGAAAGGCGGAGCGGTTGGGCGTGATTACGTCGGACAATACTTTGCGTACCAGCCCCATGCTGTCCGGAGGCACAAATGCCGACATGAGGGCGATGGCCTGATCAAAGAGATTGGGCACCGGCAAATAAGCAACTATGGCGGAAAGGAAAATCAGGGCGGGGAACAGCGACAGCACAAAATAATAGGCCAGCGCTGCTGCCATTTGCAGAGTATGGTTTCTTCCTATGTCCTCATAGGTCTGCCACAGCGCCTCTTGGAATCCCTTGATCGTCATCGCTGAATTGTTAGATGCTTAGATAGAGGTGAGGAAACTGGGGAAGAGCAGAGCAGCCGCAACCAAGAACCACGGCTGCCCCTGAAGCGCCGGAGACGCGAGCAAAACCAAAGCGGGATCCACCAGGAGGCGCAATTCAAGGAATTCCATGTTGGTTACCTCGGTTCGAACAGATTTTTCTTGGACTTTTTACAATTGGAGACCAGCGTTGGTTTATAAGTATTCTGAAACTAATATGGACGAACGAAAGAGCGTTGTAGCCAAACATCTGGGGCTGAAGGGCATTGCTATTTTTGAAGCTGGCAAGGGACTGCTTGCTCTGGGAGCTGGGTTCCTTCTGCTGACCCTGAGGCATAAAGACTACGAGGTGGAGGCCTTGCGACTGCTGCGATTCATTCACATCAATCCTGGCCGGCATTTAGGCCAGGCCTTGCTGAGGGCTGCAGGAAACATGACCGATCACAAGTTATGGCTGTTTTTTGCCGGAATTCTGGTTTACGTCTTGATCCGGTTTGTTGAAGCAGGTGGCTTGTGGCTGGAAAAGGAGTGGGCCGAATGGTTTGCCCTGCTCTCCGGTTGCATGTACCTGCCCTGGGAAATATGGGAACTTGCTCGTCATGCGAACGCAATTAAGTGGGGCATCTTTGCCGGCAACGTTGCCATTGTCGTTTATCTCATCTGGTTGCGGATCACGATACACAACGAACGCAAGCGCGCGATGTTGGCAAACACCCCTTGAATCGCCGATTGATGCACGATGTTTTTGCGGAAAGCAAAAGCAACAGCGGCCATGTCAATTCTGAACTCTATTTCCCCTCATACACCGTCTTGCCGCCGACAACAGTTCGCAGGACGTGAGTCTTCAGGATCTCTGCTGGATTTACGTTGGTGATGTCGCGGTCAAGCACCACAAAATCGGCCAGCATACCGGGAGCCAGCGTGCCTTTTTCTGTCTCCTCGAATTGAGCGTAGGCCGAGCCGGACGTATAGGCGGCAATCGCCTGATCAATCGTGATCTTCTGCTCAGGGACGTACTCCTTTGTGCCGGCTTCATTCTTGCGAGTTACGGCAGCATATAAGCCTCGAAATGGCGTAATGGGCTCCACCGGATAGTCTGTCCCAAAAGCCAACGGAACTCCGTCATCGAGAAATTCCTTCCAGGCATAAGAATGCTTCGCCCGTTCCGGCCCAATGTGAGCTTCGGCCCAATTCATGTCGGTGAGCAGATGGTTGGGCTGCATGGAGGCAATCACGCCCAGATCCTTGAACCGCTCAAAATCTTCCGGGGCCATTACCTGGACATGCTCAATGCGAAAACGGAAATCGCGCTTGCCGCTCTGCTGTTCGCCCAACGCGAATGCATCCAGGGCCATTCTTGTCCCTCGGTCTCCAATGGCATGAAACCCCAGTTGAAACCCTGCTTTGGCCCGTTCCATAGCTTTCTTGTCGAGGGCGTCCTGTTGGTAGCGCGGAATTCCGGAATTTTTGGGATCATCAGTGTAGGGGGCAAGCATCGCGGCAGTGTGGGAGCCCAGGGAGCCATCCATAAATCCTTTGAGCATGGCGGTATGCAGCAGGGGATCATTCGCGGGATGATGGGACCGCACACGAGTCAACTGGTCCACGGAGGCATCAAAGGGCAGCCATTCGGAGATGCGAAGAGTCAGCTTGCCCTCTTTTTCAAGTTGTTCATAGGTCAGGAAATCTTCCCAATCGGAGTTGTCCTGGGCGGAGGTGATGCCCCATTGCGCCGCATCTTGCAAGGCCAACTCGACGGCCTTGCGCCGTTGGGCGGGTGTTGGTTTGGGAATCCTTCCTAGGACATTGTCTTTGGCCGTCTCCCGCAGGATTCCAGTGGGCTCGCCATGCTGGTCATGATCTATCTTGCCGCCTTCCGGGTCAGGACTTTGCGCCGTAATGCCCATGGCCTTGAGCGCCGCGGTATTGGCGACCGCGATATGTCCATCTACACGCACAAAGATGCCCGGATGATTACCAGTTTCCGCATCAATGTCCTGGCGAGCCGGCAGCTTCTTTTCGGTCCATAGAGTGTGGTCCCAGCCACGCCCCATCAACCATTCGCCGGCAGCAGCCGTCTTGGCACGGGCGGCGATGCGCTGCTTCATCTCCTCCAGGGATTTCGTGCCTACCAGATTGATGTCGAGCTTCTCAAAGCCGCCGGAGGAAAGGTGAGTATGAGCATCGTTGAAACCCGGCATCACAAAATGGCCGCCCAGATCAATTACCTGCGTCTTTGCGTTCTTGAGTTTCTCCACGTCCTGATTGTTGCCAATGGCCACTACCTTTCCTGAGGAGACTGCGATGGCCTGCGCCCGAGGCAGCGCTAAAGCTCCTGAGGAACTGTTGGTCCCTCCTTTTGTCAAGGTAGAAACAGCGCCCGGGTAGATATCGCCATTGATAAAAATCATCTCCGCGGATTTTTGTTGTGCGGCAGCAAGACCGGCCACGGCGAGAATAGCGAGTACAGCAACGAAAGTTCTCATTCATGCACTCCGGTAAGGGCCAAGATGGCCAGAAGAATTCGTTTGAGTCCCAGGTCGCGGTTGGTGCAGTCGAACCATTCGCGTATGGTATGGGCCCCGCCACCATCGCCGCCCGAGCCGATGGTTACGGCTTCCCGTCCGAGTGAAAGCGGGATATTGGCATCGGTCGAGGCCAGCCGGGGTATGGATTTGATTCTGAGATGGGCATCTACCGCGCGGATTACCTGCAGAATGCGGGCATTGGGGGAAAGCTCGCCTGCCGGGCGGTCGCCGATACAATCAATGGCAAAGCTGATCTTGTAGTCTCCCGATTGATATGCAGGCGAAATTTCATTCCACGCGGAGTTCACGGCTTCGCGCAATTGGTCTTCAAGCTTCTGTAATTCGTCGCGGGACGCCGAGCGCAGATCGACACGCGCCCGCGCGAAGTCAGGAATGGAGTTGACGGAAGTTCCTCCCTGAATCACTCCGATATTGAATGTGGTACGCGGCGTCTCCGGCACAACCACTTGGCTGAACGAAGCCAGCACACGGGAGAGCAGGACAATGGGGTTGGGGACCCCAAAATCACTCCACGAATGCCCTCCGGGGCCGCAGAACGTAACTTCAAACCGCCTGCTGCCCAGGGCCTGGGTCACGTAAGTGTCTTCTCCCGCGCCATCAATGACCAGCAAAGATCGGATAGCGTCGCTCCAGTAGGGATCGGCAAAGATGTGGCGCATGCCGCGCAGGTTCCCCTCGCCCTCTTCGCCGACATTCCCGATAAAAACGATGTTGGTCACCGGCTCGATCTCGGCCTGCTGCAATGCGGAAGCTACGGCCAGTATGGCCACGACTCCGGCGGCGTTGTCGCTGATACCGGGGCCGTGGAGTTTATTGCCTTCCTCGCGCGAATTCAGCCGGGTCTCCGGAGGAAAAACGGTATCGAGGTGTGCGCTGATCGCGATGAGTGGAGACTGCGGCGATTCGCGCAGCAATCCGAACACATTGCCCAACTCATCGGTCCGAACGTGGTGCAGCCCCAGGCGGAGAAATCGCTGCCGCAACCATTCGCTGCGGGCCGCTTCACCGAACGGAGGCGCAGGCACTCCGGCCAACTCCATCTGCCATCGCCGGAACTCCATCTCCTGATTGTGCAAATACAGGAGCGCACCATGGACAGCCCGTAACTCGGCAATGCGCGCAACCTCCTGTTGGGGAGTGGCAGAAGTTGAAGAGTCAGAAGCTGGAACCTTGCTGGGCATGCGAAGCAACTATCATACCGTGTGCGTGTGGCAGAAATCCCTTAACCGTTGTTTTTCATTTCAAGGTTAACAACTCAAGGTTAACAACGTCTCACAGCGCGAGCTTTTCGGTTACAAGATCTGCGAATTTGTTGCATTTCGCAGTGCGTAGCCGTTCCAGTACCTGCGGAAGCGTACGCTTCTCTCTGAGGGCTGCTCCTTGTTGATGGAGGGCATGGACAACAATCTCAGGATCCAAATGATAGATATCAATAAGGAATTCGTCTGGATGCCGCGCATTTAGATCAAGCGGCCGAAGATGCTCTTCTCTGAAATGTTTCAGGTTGTAAGTCACGATCAATGACTACATTATTTTCTAAAATGCTATAAAACCACTCCGGCAATTGCTGTTACTTATCGCTTCTGATCAGCGGCATCAGCGGTAGATATCTCCTTTTTCCGATCAGTGGCCTCAGTGAAAATCAGTGGTAAATAAGGTCTGCCAAAAATAAAGCGGCCTTGGGAAAGGCCGCTTTATAACGGGAACAACTTCGAAGTTATTTCGGGTTGGTGCTGCCGGCGGTGGCGTCGGCGTCGCCCTTCTTTTTCTTGTGGTGGCCGCCCTTGTGATGTTTCTTGCCCTTGCTGGTTGTGGCGGGAGCTTTACTTGTGTCGGTGCCGGTGCTGCCACCGCCTGCCTGCGCGAACGCCAGGCTGGCGCCGAGCAACATTGTGAATACGAACGTGAACAGCTTCTTCATGCGGTCTCCTTCAAAGGATGGTATTCAGAGTTATTAATTGAAACCCGTTTTCGGGCCAAAGGTTGCGAACAGAGTCCCTACATAGTACCAGCAGAGACATTCTGGCAACAGGCCATGATCTCATCTTCCGTCAGGCAGCGATCGGAAGCCTTGGCCAGCCGGAAGATGCGTTCCACCAGTTCCTCACCCGGTTCGAGACCCCGGTGCTCGAGCCAGAAGATCACGTTAGACTTGCCGCTCATAGGGCCAATGTCGATGATCTGCTCCAGCCCGAAATAGTGCGACGGGACTCCAGAATAGACTGTATTCGCAAGTTCCGCATCGCCTTTTCTGAAGGCCTTGATTACGGCAGCAGCATGTACTCCGGTAGCTGTACGAAAGGCATCTTCCCCCAGGACGGGATAGTTCCTGGGTATGGGAACTCCGGTTGACCCGGAAACGGCCATGCAGTATTTCTTCAGCCGGGTGAGATCCTGCTCCGCCCAGGGCTCAACGCCCATCAGCTTCAAGTTCACCAACATCTGGTCCATCTGGGTATTGCCTACCCGTTCCCCAATCCCCAGAGCTGTTCCGTGGACGCAATCGGCTCCGGCGGCCAGGGCAGCGAGCGAGTTGGCCACCGCCAGGCCTCGGTCGGAGTGGCCGTGCCAATCCACCCGGATTTTTTGCCCCGAAGGCTTAACGACCTCTTCCAGTACGAAATGGATGAGGGCAGTTACGCCGGTGGGAGTAGCGTGACCGACGGTATCGCAGATCACGATTGCGGTCGCGCCGCAATTGATTGCCGTGGTGTAAAGACGCTTAACGGTTTCCGGATCGCAACGCGAGGTATCCTCGGTCACGTACATGACCTCAAGGCCCAAAGAGCGGGCATAGTCCACCGCTTTTTCCGTGGTTTGGAGAAGAAAATCGTCAGTCCAATTCTCCGTATAGCGGCGGATAGGACTGGAGCCTATAAAAGTGGCCACGGTAATGGGCAAGCCGACGCGCTGGGAGATTTCGGCCACCGGACGGATATCGTTTTCGTGTGTCCGAGCGGCGCAGTTGGCCTGGATCTTCATCTTGGCATCCGCAATTTCGCGGGCCAGGCGCTCAACGTCAGCCACCGCGCGCGGACCGGCTCCAGGAAGGCCAAGGTCAGCCATGTTGATGCCCAAATCTTCCATTAAGTGGAGGATCTTGATCTTCTCGTCAATGGAAGGGTCTTTGACGGAGGGCGATTGCAGTCCGTCGCGCAAAGACTCATCATTCAGAAGAACCTGGCCGGCGGGCATAAAATTAGTGCCAGGAACTGAGTTCCAGTCGTAAACGAGATGGGAATGCTTTAAGGGCACAATCGGTTCTCTAGCAAGATTTTACCGCCATTGAATCCCCGGCGTGTAAACATTTTATGGTTTTGGGCATAGTGAATTAAGGAGTTTTGCGGACTTCGATAAGCTAAATATACGGGAATTGTCTTTTTTGTATTAGGTTGGAGTTTCAAGACCGTTTTGGGTTGTGTTGGCTGGCGGTTGCTTATAATTCCTTCAATGAACTTTTCAGAGCTGCTGCAAGAACTGGGGGGGCCAAGCGGCGGCGATCCACAAATCTTCGGCATTGACTATGATTCCCGCCGCATACGGCCGGGCTGGTTGTTTGTCGCTATGCGGGGCGAGAGCACGGACGGAAACCGTTATATCGATGCTGCCCTGAAGAATGGCGCGGCCGCGGTTGTAACTGACTCCAAAACGGAACACCCACGTCCCGGCGTGAGCTGGGCGGTGGTTCCGCACGGCCGCCAGGCCCTGGCGCAACTCAGCAGGAATTTCTATGGACGTCCGGCAGACAAACTTAAGATGACCGGAGTCACGGGCACGAACGGCAAGACCACCACAACATTTCTGATCGAATCCATTTTGAACTTCTGCGGCAAGAAGTCGGCCTTGATCGGCACCATTGAATATCACGTGGCCGGAAAGGTTCTGCCAGCGCCGCATACCACTCCGGAATCCCTGGAGCTGAATCAGATTCTTTCTGAAGCTTTCCACGCTCAGGCCACGGATGCGGTGATGGAAGTCTCTTCCCACGCATTGGAGCAAGGTCGAGTTTATGGGATTCACTATGACGTAGCCGTATTTACGAATCTGACCCGCGACCATCTTGATTACCACAAGGACATGAACAGTTACTTTGCAGCCAAGCGCTTGTTGTTTGAGGGCCATGGAGCCAAGCCTCCGCGAGTGGCAGTCATCAATGCCGACGATCAGTATGGCCGCAAGCTCTTACACGCCAGTACAAACGCCAGCGAAGAGATCGTTAACTATGGGCTCGATGCGGCCGATTTTCGCGCAGGCAATATCGACCTCCAGCCGCAGAGCACTGCTTTCCAGCTATTCGGTCCCGGGGGAACTATAGCAATCCGCTCTTCTCTGATAGGCAAAGTCAATGTCTATAATCTGCTGGCCGCATCTTCTGCTGCGTGGGCCAGAGGGTGTTCTCTCGCCCAGATAGCCGAGGCTATCAGCCGCTTTCATCAGGTGCCGGGGCGCTTTGAGCGGGTGGACTGCGGGCAGCCATTCACAGTAGTAGTGGACTATGCCCACACAGATGATGCCTTGCGCAACCTCACGTCCATTGCCTGGGATTTTGCCCGCCGGTCAGGTGCTCATGGACGGGTCATTACCGTCTTTGGTTGCGGCGGTGATCGAGACAGAGTCAAGCGTCCACTGATGGGCGAGGCTGCGGGACAAGGCAGTGATTTCGTGGTCCTTACTTCAGACAACCCCCGGAGTGAAGATCCGCTCGCAATCATTCAAGATGCTCTGCCGGGACTTCAAAAGAGCGGCGCCAGGTATTCGGTTGAGGCGGACCGGAGGCAGGCGATTGCGCTCGCGCTGGCCGAGGCAAAGCCGGGCGATATTGTACTGCTGGCCGGCAAAGGCCATGAAAAAACACAGACAACGCGCGAAGGTGTATTCCCCTTTGATGATGTTCAGGTTGCCCAGGAAACGTTAAAACAGATGGGACACCCGAACCGTGCCGGAGGCAAAGAATGAAACTGCCACTGTGGCGTATCGCGGAATACTCGGCGGCCAAAGGCGACTTTGACCAGGAGTTGGTCGTAATGGGTTATTCCATTGACTCCCGCACGGTCAACCCGGGCGATCTGTTTATTGCCCTGAAGGGCGAAAATTTTGATGGCCATGATTACACGGCGGCGGCCCTGGAAAAGGGAGCAGTTGCGGCGGTGGTGCAGACGGGGACGAAGATTGACGCAGATCCCAAACGGCTGCTCTCAGTAGACGATACCTTGCGGTCGCTGCAATCCCTGGGCGCGGCAGCCCGCCGGCTTTGGGGCAAGCCGCTCCTGGCGGTGACCGGTTCAGCGGGAAAGACCACAACCAAGGAAATTCTTGCCCATCTTTTAATGACGCGCATGCGCGTGATGAAGAGCACCGGCAACCTCAACAACCATATCGGCTTGCCCTTGCAGTTGCTCAAACTGGAGCCGGAGCACGATATAGCTGTGGTAGAGATGGGGATGAACCACGCCGGCGAGATTCGGGCGTTGGGTATTTTGGCACACCATGATCTGGCGGTAGTGACCTGCGTAGCTCCGGTGCATCTGGAATTCTTTGGCTGTCTGGGAGATATTGCACGGGCCAAGTACGAGATCATTGAAACGCTGCACTCCGGCGGAGTGGCGGTGCTGAATGCCGATGACGAATATGTTTCCCAGTTCGGCCGCGACTTCAGAGGGAAAGTCGTGACCTTTGGGATACGGAAATCGGCCGATATTTCGGCCCAGAACATCCGGCTGAATGGTGCTGAAGGCTCCAGCTTTGACCTGATCGTTGAAGGCGTGCGCGAACCCGTGAACCTGCTGCTGGTGGGGGAGCACAATATCTACAATGCGCTTGCAGCCACGGCCGCGGCCTCCCAGAAGGGGGTTTCCCCCTCCCAGATCGCCTGCGCGCTGGCTACCCTAAAGCCGGGAGAAAAGCGCGGCCAGGTCGTCGAGGTTGCCGGGGCCACGCTGATTAACGACTGCTACAATTCCAACCCAAGGGCCTTGAACGCCATGATTGATACCCTGGCAAGCATGAGCGCCCAACGTCGTATTCTGATTGCCGGGGAGATGCTGGAGCTTGGATCTTCCGCTGCGTCCCTTCATGCCGAGTGCGGCCGTCACGCTGCGGAGAAGAAGATCGACCTGGTCATAGGCGTCCGAGGTCTAGCCAAAGCGCTGGTGGAGGGAGCATCCACCTCCGGGGTGCTGGCCCGGTTTGTAGAGACGGCGGAAGAAGCGGGCGAATGGCTGGCAAAAGAACTGCGCGCGGGAGATGCAGTCCTGCTTAAGGCCTCGCGCGCCGTAAAACTTGAGCGGGCCCTGGAAATCGTGCAGAAAAAGTTACGGGATAAAAGCTGAAGGCGACAAGCACCGGAATTTTGGTTTATAAATTGGATGTAGCAGTTCCACGGATGTAGCCGTTCTAAGGTCCGGCGGTAGAGCAATTCCACAGTTGTCTGAACAGCGTCGTATATACGCATCAGATATGACAATGAGGATTAGGCCCAGCTCCAGCGGCTTGCGGTGCGAGTAACTTTCCTTCGGATCGCCAGCTCACCTCGAGGACAAGTTGTGCCTTGATCAAATCCTCGTTCAACCAACTTAAGAAGGCTCTAAATCAATTTGCGGAGGACTATTGCTCTACTGGCTTCTCTACCAACGTCTGTTCGTACATTTTCCGCCTTTTCGCATTTTTCGCTA
>DATMMY010000108.1:0-2983 GCA_035569515.1 Candidatus Solibacter sp.
ATGTGTTCAGCAACCTTGAACACTTCCTCGATATCGCCCTCAATATCAAAATCTCTAAATATATACGCTTCGCCGAGCGCGAGATCGCTCGGCGATAGGAACATCGCGCGCAGTGCCCCCGGATGGTTCAGCACGAGAGTAAATCGAGGATGGCCT
Organism: Candidatus Solibacter sp.; assembly: GCA_035569515.1. Lineage (GTDB taxonomy): Bacteria > Acidobacteriota > Terriglobia > Terriglobales > Acidobacteriaceae > Angelobacter. The sequence goes on from DATMMY010000108.1 coordinate 157, forward strand.
GAGCCCCAGGTGGTGCCATCCCAAAGGCGTACTAGAAAGTCACACTTTGGACAATCTGAAAATAGATGGTCGAGAAATGCAACGCTGGTCTCAACTGCGCCATCTCTTGCTTTCGACTTGGCGAAAAGCGGCACCTTTTGTCTCTTCGCTGTTGGACGCAGCTAAGCTGAAATGGGTGGCTCAGCGCAAACCCTCATCGTGATACATAAGAATCCCCCTGTCAAAGTGTGCTGTTTACTCGAAAAATATGGCTTCGCAGGCGTATCTTCTGGGTTTGCGAAAGTTGCTTAAGCCAACGCCAGCGAGGCAGGCTGAAGGCATTACAGAATTGCCTTATCTTTGTCCGATCAAGAGCTTAAGGACATAAAAAAATAAGGTTGGGGAAGTGTAAGGTGCGCTCCTTAGTTGAGATAGAGAGGGCATGAAAATTTGTGCCCCTCAAGCTTGTTGGATAGGCTTACTAGGATAGTCAAAAATCTCGAAGTGACCTCACCAAGCAGGACGGGGAGAAGAGGAGCGCGCAGAGGGAAACTCACCAACACTTTATAGAGACGGTCTTGTGGGCATAAATCGATGCTCCAGGGCCGACGCTACTGCCAGTATTTCGTCTTCTCTGTATGGGCGCCCGATGATCTGTACTCCGATTGGCAGGCCCTCAGGCGATTTTCCTACCGGAACTACAGCGGCAGGATTCCCCAGTAAGTTGTAATGCTGGGAGTAAGTCATGGTATGAAGATAGTCTGAAGCGCATGTTGGTCCCCAACCTCCATCCTGGTGATGGAAGGCTGGAATGGAGCAGACCGGCGACAGCAAAACAGGGAATTGCTCCATTTGCGCGAGCAGCTGTGAGCGCAGCCGGTCTCGCTCAGTCAAAGTATTCAACAGGCGGTTGCCGGTCAGCGAAGGCCGTTCATCGGCTACGGCAAGAAATTGCTTTGTATTGGCGCTTATTTCGTGCTCTCGTCCCTCGACCATTGAATTTAAGACCATGGCGCTGGCGTCCACAAAGATAACGGCCCATAGCTCGCGCGCCTGGTCCAGTCCATCGGGACGAAATGGTTCAACTTCAAAGCCGGCATCCTTCAATGCGTTTGCTGCAGCCTGCACGGCGGCGCGGGTCTCCCGGGTAGGAGAACTATATCCATCATCTTCGTAGTAACCGATGCGCAGTTTTTTTGCCTGGAACTCATCCGTGGTTCCAAGTGGAACAGGGGCAGAAACTGGATCTCCCGGATCGTAACCGGCTGCGACTGCGAGCATCAATTGCAAGTCTTCAACCGTTCGGGTCATGGGGCCTACCACCCCGATCAGAGAGAACGGCCCGCCACAAGGCGGATAGTGGCCGGTCGCTGGAATTCGCCCTGGAGTTGGCTTCAGGCCGCAGATGCCGCAAAAGTGCGCCGGTACGCGAATAGAGCCGCCACCGTCGCTTCCAATGCCCGCGGCAGACATGCCGCAAGCAATAGCCGCCGCTTCTCCACCGCTCGAACCGCCCGGTGTACGTGACAGGTCCCACGGATTGTTGGTGCGTCCTTGCAGAAGGTTGTCCGTGTGGTAGGCCATCAATAGTTCAGGGGTACTGGTGTTGCCAATCACAATGGCTCCGGCATTCTTGAGTCGCGCCACCAGCGTTGCATCTTGCGAAGCCACAAATCCATCTCTCAGCCGACTTCCTGCTTCACACGGCAATCCTTGCACGTCTATGCTCGATTTAATGCTGATCGGCACGCCCAGCAAAGGTCTTGCCTCCACTCCGCGCATCAAGGCAGCCTCGGCACCCTTGGCTTGCGACCGTGCCCGTTCAGCATCGACGTGGACGAATGCATTGATCTTGGGATTAAGTTGTTCAATACGCAGAAGGTGTGCGTCCATCACCTCAACGGGCGAGAGTTTCTTTTGCAGGATTAGCTGAGCTATTGCCGATGCAGACAGATCGGTAACGGATGCGACGTGCATGTTAGGCGTTATCACGGCATCCATTCTAAAGCGGCTTTACGAACTTGGGGGGCGAAGTTGAAAGAACGGCTGGCCGCCAAGCCGAAGAGAATGGCCGCTCCCCACCCTCAAGACTATCGTGAACGATACGCGGCCTGCGGGTCTGGAAATGCCCGAGGGTGACTGCCGCTTGGTCAGCCAGTATGCAGTGCCACGGACTCCAATAGCGCCTTGATGCCGTTCCAGGTAATTTGCACACCGATACAAACCAGGAGAAACGACGAGAGTTGCATGATCACCAACATCGCCGTTGGTCCCAGGATTCGCGCCAACCGGTCAGCAAATCCATAGCACAGGAAAATGCTGAGCGCGATCAACAAGGAGCCAAGGAGTGCAGCCAGAATAGTCAGAGGATGGAGCGCGTGACTGTGCGCCGCGTTCGCGCCCAGCGTAATCGCCACGGAGATCGATCCAGGGCCTACTGTCAGCGGCAATGTCAGGGGGTAGAACGCGCGGCGCAATGCGTCCTGCGAATGCACCGTTCTTTGTACGTCGTGTTTTTCCTCGTCGTGCTGCTTCAGCAGCGTCCATCCCGTCGCGATGACGAGCAGGCCTCCGCCGACCTGTACCACTGGCAGCGAAATACCGAAAAAAGCAAGAATGTAGGTCCCAACAAAATAAGACCCAACCAACAAGAAAAAACTGTTCATCGCAATACGCCATGCCAATTCTTTTCGGGCTTGCGGTGCATACTCCCTGGTCAGCGCCAGAAAAAAGGGGCTGCCTCCGAGCGGGTCCACGATGGGAAAGAGCGCACTCAGGACCAGGAATAGACTCTTTGCCGCTTCCAGCATAGGTTCGGTAACTTCTCTCCCTGAGTGTAATCTATCTC
>DATMMY010000109.1:0-6176 GCA_035569515.1 Candidatus Solibacter sp.
TTTATCCGCATACTCTTTATATCGATCAATGGCTGAACGCATTTCCAACAGGTCACGCCGCAATTCAGTCTCTCTTTGACGTTTTGCGCTGAGGCGCACCACCGGAACGGCGGCCCCCATCAGGATCAGCAGGATAGTGATGGCGACAATCATTTCCAGCAAGGTAACGCCGCGCTGGAGCCGGTACCACATACTCTTTCCCTTCCCACTATTGTAGCGAAGATGAAAGCCTGGCAAAGGGTTCATCTCTCACTCAATTCACGGTCACAGAGGCCTGAGAGCCCATAGCCTGGATAGGCTGATTCTGGCTATTGCGCGCCCCGGGAACCGTAATTGCGATTACGCCAGCCCCCTTAGCTTTGGCCCTGAAAACCAAACTGAATACTGTGCCATCCCCGGAGACCCCGGCTGCGCCAGGGGGGCGTTGCGCCGTTAGTATCAGCGTGCCGGAGGCAGCATCGTCACGATGGACAAGGGCTACCGGTTGGCCATCTTTGGTCAGGAATTCGCCATTGGAGACCGTCAAAAACTGTAGAAGTTGCGGATCGTAGGTAATCTGCACAGGAACAGCGAAAATATCCTGCCCTCCTGCCAGAGCAACGTTCACAGCAAACGAGGTCCCTTGCACCGGCGTCAGATTCCCGGGCAAGAGTTGAAGAGTAACCGGACCACTGGCCGGTGTAGCAGGTTGACTCCCAGGATTCTGCTGAATCGCCGGTGGCGGGGACGGCTGCCCAGAAGCCGGCGGAAGCTGCTGCGGGTTAACAGGCGTAACTTGCTGCTGGGATTGTCCACCCAAAGGCGCTGGTTGAACGGAGGGTTGGACAGAAGGTTGGGCCGATGCCTGCTGCGGCTGACCTGGCTGCACTGACGTCTGCGTTGTCAGCATTGGCGTGCCCGGCGCTGGAGTTGCCTGGCCCGATTGAGGGGAGATAGGCGGCTGCCCGGGGTTATTTTCCGGTCGCGGCGCTGGCTTGGGATTCATCCGAAGACCAATGCCGGTTGCCGTACCGACATCAAAAGATCGGTGGTTCAATTCGGAAAGCTCCTGCCCTCTTACAACGTGGGGAACCAGCAGGAAGACAATCTCGTTGTTGATCTTTTCTTTCTTCTCCTGGGAAAAAAGGCGACCCAGAAGCGGGATTTGGCCAAGGATGGGGGTACCACTGATGCTCTTTAATTCTGATTCTTCCAGTATCCCGCCCAGCAGATTCATTTCGCCATCTTTCAGACGGATCTCGTGCTCGATCTTACGCTGGCTGATGATGGGCTGGGTAATGCCTCCAATGTTGGCTGTGCCGGACTGGCTGGATATCTCCAGCAGCACCTTCATGCTGATCTCGTTTCCCGGATGCACCTTGGAGGTAATGTCGATATTGACGCCGACTTCCAGATATTGAAACTGGGTATTCACGCCTAATCCCACGCCGACTCCGGTTCCAACTCCCAGCGGCGTGCCGAATGAGCCTGTAGCGATGGGAATGCGATCGCCGATCTTGAGGGTTGCCTTCATTCCATCGCCGGCGCGGATCTGCGGATTTTGGATGATCCTGGTGGCATCGTCGGTAAAGAGGGCGCGGGCATGGAGAGGATCGATCGAGACCGCATAATTCGTGGAATTCAGGTGTTGAAGGTCGTTGAAGTTCAGAGTGCCGCTCGTAGTTGCCGGAGTAGTACCGCCCCCGGTCGCCGGAGTCGCGGGTGTTGTTGCCCCCTGCAAGGCCACGGTCGCGTTCTGCGGCGGGAGAATGCCGATGTCCCTGACTTTGTCTCTCCGGACTTGAGCCACGATCACATCCACCACAACCTCTGGCTTGGCCTTGTCGATGTCATCAATCATCTTCTGGGCCAGGGCCATCTGGTCGGGCGTACCTCGGACAACGATCGCGTTCTGCGAAGGTATCTGCTGGATGCGCTGGACCTCAAGGATTGTACGAATCGCGTTGACTACATCTTGAAGATCAGTAGGGGTGGAAACATTGCCTAGATAGAATGTCTTAATGACGCTTTGCTCAAGCTCACGGCGCTTGGTTGGGGTATCGGCCGCGACAAAAATGGTGTTGGGAGTAACGGGCCGCCAAAAGGTCCGCGATTCAAGGGCCACAATGTCCAGGGCCTCTTGAAACGTGATACCTCCATTCAATTCCAGGGAGAGCTTGCGCGATTGGTAATCGGGATCGAACAGAACGTTAATGCCGGCAATTTTGCCGATGGTCTCGTAAATGACCTTAGTCTCGTTGTTGATCTTCAACGCTGCCAGCGGCACATTCGACATCTCGCTCAACGTGACAGAGGATGCGGCTTCGGCGAGCCGCTTGCGCAGCGGGTCTTCGGGCGGCGGTGGAGGCGGCTTGATCTCACCCGCCGGCTGGCCTTTCATCATCTGCTGCGTCCGCCGGATTTCCTGGTTGGCCAGTTCGTTGCTAGGATCGATTTCTGTGGCTTTTTGAAAGAGATCCAGGGCTTCCTGGAGCTTGCCTTGATCTCGCAGCCTCTGGCCCTTCCGCACTTTTACGGAGGCGGCCAAAAAACGCGTGCGCTCGTAAGGGACGCGATACTTCAGGTCGCTCGGATTTTTCGCATAAGCCGCTTTGTAGAATTCGTAAGCGGCTTCATAATCCTGTCGCGCCTCAGCCTTCACCCCTTTGTTGAAAAGAGAACGGCCAGATTCACCGACCGTTAAGATGGATGAGAATAGAATTAAAACAACGAGCGTTCGTGTAAAACCTCTCATACGCCCCTTACTGACACAAAATGGCTATGGCCTAAGCTCAGAGGGCGAAAAAATGCCTCGCCGCCTTGGCGCGGACATAGACTGTTGAAAGGCTTGATTATACACCGCATGTCTTTATGCCTCATAGCGTCTTTCCCTGCGCTTCACAGGTAGAACGCCCTTAGATTGAAGTTTTGCATTGTGCTAGCATAAAAATTTTGCGGAATCGAAAAAACTCGTTGCAGGATGTCCTATGGCCCGCCAGACCACGCATCAAACCGAGCCCAACAAACCGAAAAATGTGAAGCGCGATCCGATTGCCACCGGGGAGCGCGACGCGACTGTAAACCGGGCTGCGAGCCACAATTACTTCCTTGAGGACAAGATGGAAACCGGTGTGATGCTGACCGGGTCTGAGGTCAAGTCCATCCGCGCCGGCAGGGCGAATCTGAAAGACGCTTACGCGTTGATCAAAGATGGTGAGCTCTGGTTGCTGAACGCCCACATTGGCGCCTATGAGCATGGCAGTTATGCCAATCATGCCCCGCTCCGAACCCGCAAACTGCTGGTCCATAAAGAGCAACTCAGGAAGCTGCTGGGAAAAAGCCAGCAAAAGGGCTATACACTTGTCCCCACGCGCATGTACTTTAAGAATGGAAAGATAAAATGTGAGATAGCCTTGGCCAAAGGAAAACAGAGTTGGGACAAGCGGGAAACGGAGCGCAGACGCACCGCAGACCGGGAAGCGCGAGAAGCCATGGCCCGCGCCAGAAAAAGCTAGACATAGATATTGGAGATTAGAAGCCGTCTCGCCCATCGGCTGATCGGTAGAGTAGATCGGGTGATCGGGTGATCAAAAAACAAAATCCAGCAACACCGGTTCTTGCGGCCCCACACCTTCTACGAAAGAGTTTAAGTTAAAACTTCAGGAGCGAACGAACGACATGGATACACGATTGATTGCGGGAAGTCTTGTCGAAGCCGAAACCGAGTGCCTGGTGGCGGTCGCTTTAGACCACGGAGAGAAGCAAAAGAACGAGCCCAGGCTCGCAACCAACGACCCTGCTCTTGAGAAAGCCGCAGCTGAACTGGCTGCTTCCGGCGAGATGACCGGCAAGCTCTTCGAAACGGTCATGCTGCACCATCCTCAGGGACTCAAGGCCAAGAGGCTGCTTGTGGTTGGCGGTGGCAAGGCAAAGAATTTCACCCACACCGAACTGCGCAAAGCCGCGGGAACTGCTGTGCGCTTCTTGAAGCCGAAAATGATCAAGAGCTGTAGCTTTGCTGTTCCGGAGTTAGCTAGCGGCGCTGAAGACGCGATCCGGTCCCTGGTGGAAGGCGCCTTTGTGGGAGACTTTGACCCCGATACCTATCGCACTGACCGCAAAGATCTGAGCATGAAGGAAATCTCAGTCATTTCTCCGGCCGGTTCAGACACGGCAAAGTATCAGCGCGCGCTCGACCATGCGCGGATCATTGGGGAGTCGCAGAATTTTACTCGCGAACTGGTGAACGAGCCCAGCAATCGGCTGACACCTACGGTTTTTGCGGACCGAGCGAAAGAGATGAGCGCCACCGTAGGTCTGAAATGCGAAATCATGGGCCCGGACAAGATCAAAGAATTAAAGATGGGCGCATTCTGGAGCGTCGCCCAGGGATCTGAGGAAGAGCCCAGGCTGATTGTAATCCGTTATGAGCCTGAGGGCGCTCCCGAAAAGCCGGTGCTTGGCCTGATCGGCAAAGGCGTTACCTTTGATACGGGCGGCATCTCCATTAAGCCCGCTGACGGCATGGAGAAGATGAAGTATGACATGGCCGGAGGCGCCGCCATGATCGGCGCCATGCGCGCCATTGCCCTGCTGAAGCCCAAGGTGAAGGTCATCTCCATTGTGTGCGCTACGGAGAACATGCCCAGCGGCACGGCGCAAAAGCCCGGAGACGTGCAGATCGCCATGTCCGGCAAGGCGATTGAGATCATCAATACAGATGCCGAGGGCCGGCTGGTGCTGGCCGATGGTCTGCATTACGCGCGCACGTTGGGCTGCACCCACCTGATCGATGCGGCCACGTTGACCGGAGCTTGTGTGGTGGCATTAGGCATGGTCAATGCCGGCGTTTTTGCCAACGACGAAAATGCCTATCAGCACTTTACCCAGGCGCTACAGCAGTCCGGCGAAAAGTTCTGGCGCTTGCCGCTTGATCCCGAATACCAGGAGATGATCCGCTCTAATATCGCAGATATCATCAACAGCGGAGGGCGCTGGGGCGGAGCCATTACGGCCGCCATGTTCCTGAAAGAATTCGTGGAAGAAACACCCTGGATCCACCTCGACATCGCAGGCGTAGCCTGGATGGAAGAAAACAAGAGCTGGATCGCTAAAGGACCGTCCGGTATTGCCGTGCGCAGCCTGGTGGAATTCGTCAAGAGCTATGAGAGGAACGGCAACTGAGGGTCTTTACCACTGATTTGGAACCAGCATTTAGCAAATAGCAATTGGGAATTGGCCAAAACGTTGCCCTAGAACGTTGCCCTAGCTAGAGCAAGATTTTTAACCGCTGATTTGCGCTGATGATCGCTGATCAGAAGAGCGCCAGTGATAACAACTTGCCAGAGTGCGTGAATCTTAGGATCGTCTAAAGGCTAAGTACTAATTGCTAAGTACTGCCTTTGAATAAATGATTGATCGGCCCGCGTCCACTGCCTATCTCAATCGCATTCCTTAAAGCCAAAGTCACGTATTGCTTGGCGTCGCTGGTGGCTTCAATGAGGTTTTTTCCCAACGCGAGATTACAGGCTAACGCTGTCGCGAAAGCGCAGCCGGTACCATGAGTTGATTGGGTGATAATTTTTTCCTGTTTGAAGACCTTACATTCGCGCCCCGAGTCCAGACTCAGCAGGTCCACTGGAGGATCAAGATGTCCGCCAGTGACCACAACATTGCGAGCGCCCATCTCATGAAGCCGCGTGGCGGCAGCTTGCATATCTTCAGCCCTGTGGACACCCAGACCCGTCAGTGCGGCCGCCTCGTCGATGTTGGGAGTAATCACATCCACGAGAGGCAAGAGTCGGTCTCGCAAGATCTCCACGCCCTCTCTCTCCAGCAACTCAGCTCCGGAAGAAGACCTCAGTACCGGGTCCAGCACCACATTCCGCACGGGATGGCGTTGCAGGAAGGCTGTCACCACTCTCACCACCTCAGCGGATCCCAACATGCCGATCTTCACCGCAGCAATGGAAAAGTCTGAGATCAACTCCTGCAACGTGTCCGTGACGAACCGGCCGTCCACCGGCTGCACCCTCTTGACTCCCTGTGTTGATTGCACCGTGAGCGAGGTGATGCAGGTGACTCCGTAACAGCCATGAGCAGCAATGGTCTTTATATCCGCGGTGATTCCCGCCCCCGAAGACGGATCATACCCCGCAATGGAAAGCACGATGGGAGGCGTTTCTTTCTGCTTCGGA
>DATMMY010000110.1:0-4275 GCA_035569515.1 Candidatus Solibacter sp.
TGGGCCAACTCGGCCGGTGCAATTCCCAGGCCTCTATCCTCAATGCTGATCTGTATCTCTTTGCCCCGTCCTCCTTCGCTCAAGATTGCCCGGATTCCGATCCAGCGCTGTTCGCCGCCATACTTCACGGCATTGGTGATCAGGTTCTGCAAGCATTGCGAAAAGGCCGAGAGATCACCCATAACCTCCGGCAGGTTGGGCTCAATATGCTGCTCGACGATGATTTGTTCGGACTGAATCAATCCGCTCGTGTTGAGCAGCGCTGCTGCAACGATCTCCGATGCCTGGAGCGGCCGAAAATTGTAGAGGTCCCCGTTTTGCCGTGTGGCGGCAAAGAGCAGGATTTGCTCCACCAATTGATTGAGCTGTTGTCCCTGGTTCTTGATTGCGTGGCCGTATTTGGTCAACTGTTCTTTGCCTTCGACCAATCCGTCCACGATGTTGTCGGCGGCCGAACAGATGACCGCCAGCGGCGTGCGCAGTTCATGAGAGATCGCCGCCACAAAATCCATTTGTAGCCTGGCCAGTTTCTGGGCCCGCTGGCTTGCCACAATAATCATCCCCATGCTGGCCGCCAGCAATAGGAGTACGCCAAAGCTCAGGGCCAGATTGCGGTGGCGCACTTCGGCCACCACCGCTTCCAGCGGTCCCTTGCGGTTCCTTGCAATCAGTTGCCAATCTTTTTGGCTGCTGGAGTAGCGGATCACTTCAAAGCCCGGCGGCCCCAAAAATCCAGTCGCACCCGCGTGGCGCATCAGATGCGATGGGAAATCGTTGTGAATGGGTCCCGGGTCGTGGGCGAACATCTCCATGGGTGGATGGTGATCGCGAGAGGAGCCAAAAACCGGCACAGCTACGTCAACAGCGGAGGTGTCCTGCTCTCCAAATTGGGGATCGGAAGAGTAGATAACGTGACCCGGCTCGCTGCCGCCGATGAGCGCCACTTCATAGGCCAGTCCATCCGGTCCGTTGAAATATTGGTTTACCATTTCCGGCATTACATGTTCCCGAAGGAACTTGCCGTCGAGCCAGACGACAATCCAATCCACCGCAAGCATGGCGGTTCCGCCTCGCGCATTTTGTGCATTGCTCCTGTGAAACATGGGCCGAACCAGCGCCGGAATGTTCTCGTCAACCTGCCAGGGGGAAAAAGGATTGCCATGACCCGGGAAGCGGCGGTCTGACGGTCGAAATTCCGAGGATGGCCGCAATTCCCCGCTCCCTGTGCTGTGGTTTTCGTGATTCACGTGACCGTGGCCCCCATGCATGTTGGGAGCCGGGTCGCGAAGCATGTCAGGCAGGTTCCGATTGTTAAAAGTGGACCGAAAATCTTCAGCCATTGTCTGCAGATGCGACCGCAACGCGTCGAGATCGGCGGGCCAGCTCTCCGGCTCAAGTTGACTGGTCGCGATGTTCAGGCGCGACAGTTGCGGATGGTTCCCGATGGAGTCCTGCCACACGAGAACATCCTTCACCAGACCCGCATGTTGCGTAGTCCGGCTCCAATGCTGGAATCGTTGGATAGAGCGCATCTTGTCGTGAAGGGAGCCCGGGCCGACATCCGGCTGCAACGCAAAACAGATCTTCGTAAGCTCGCCTTCCAATCCCTGGCGCAGTCCAATCATGGAAGCATGCAGCCCCATCTGCATTCGCACGCTTGTCGCTTCACTGATCTCTTTGCTCCAGCGATATTGAAGGACCGCAAGCACCACCAGAACGGCAGCAAGGCCCGCGATCACGGCCGAGGACAACAAGCGTTCTTTTGAGGGCAACCGCATAGACATTTAAGACGGCATCGGGCCGGCGCAAGATCGGGCCATGCCGGCTCCGCACGCCCGTTCGCGGGGGACGCATTGGGCGCTGCCAAAATTATACCCACAATTAAATTCATAGAGTCTGCGAGACGCACTGGTCTATAACGTCTTTACAAAGACTTTACATCTTGTTTGCGGAGGATTTACCCACCTTCCATCCATGCGGACTTAGACTTGGTGTTGTGACAGAGGGCCGGAAAAACCAGGCGCTTCATCAGGTGGATCTTATGAATATGTTGAATCAACAGCCCGCAAACCATGAACGGTCCAAGAACGTTTCAATCGTCGCCTCGATCGTGGTGGTGGAAGATTCCCCAACCATCCTGCACGCGATCTGCGCGCTGCTGGAAATAGAAGAAGGTATCGAGATAGTTGGTAGAGCAGCCGATGGTGAAGAGGCCATGGAAGCCGTTGAGAGCGTGCATCCTGAGTTTGTCCTTATGGACGTATCGATGCCGCGCATGAACGGGCTGGTGGCAACCAGGCTCCTCGCCCGGCATTTTCCGGGCACCAGGGTGTTGCTGATGTCGAGTGAAGACTCGCCGCAGTTGCGGGATGAGTGCCTCGCGTGTGGAGCGCTTGCATTCATTTATAAGCCAAGATTTCGCACGGAGCTATTGGCTGCGGTCCAGGCAAGCCGGAAATCCGGGAAGATTGATGTTCAGGACCGCAAGCGCCGCTCAGTCTTCTCAAGATTTTCGCCGGCTGCGGTCGCCATCTCCGGTTAATTCGCCGGGCTTGCTCGATGTCCTGCGGCTGCGGATGAGGATTTTGTTTCAACTCAAGAAGAAAGAAGGAGAACTACAACATGAAAAATGCAGTTCAATCGTCCATAATAATCCTGGCGCTCGCAGCTTCGGCCGCCTTTGCTCAAATGGGACCGGCGCCCGGCGATCCGGCCGAGCACGCAAAGCATCACCTCGCCATGCTCACCAAGCAACTGGATTTGACGCCCGCCCAGCAACAACAGGCGACGACCATCTTCACCAACGCTGCCGGGAGCCAAACCACCATACATAACAATTTGAAAACGGCGCATGACGGCCTGAACGCTGCCATTAAAACCAATGACACGGCAGCCATCGACCAGGCTGCGACCAATATCGGCAATCTGACGGCCCAGATGATCTCCGCTCATGCCAAGGCCAGGGCCGCATTTTTCCAAATCCTCACGCCCGACCAGCAGACCAAGTTGACCCAGTTCGAGAGTCAGCACGAGCATTTTGGTCCTGGTGGCATGCGCGGATTTCACGGGCATTCAATGGATCATCCGTCCACGCCTCAATAAAGGACTGGATGGCAGCGTTGCCAAATGGGGTTGTGTTGGATCAAGAGACAGCATGAGACAGGACTTTGCAGGTAGCAGCAAGAATACGTGCAGGCCAGTTACCAGCTTGAACACGTTGCCCCGATGTTGGCTTCTGCTCTCGCTCTCGATGGTTTTCCTGTTATTGACAGGAAGGCCGGTCTGGAGCCAGCAGGAGCCAACCATCTCTGTCGATGTCAAGGTTGTCAATGTGCTCGCCACAGTGCGCGATAAACATGGGGCGGTCGTTCGTAACCTGACCAAAGACGATTTCCTGCTTGAAGAAGATGGCCACCCACAGCCCATAAAGTATTTCACGCAGGAAAGCGATCTTCCGCTCACCCTCGGCTTGCTCGTGGATACCAGTTTGAGTCAAAGGCGTGTTCTTGATCAGGAGCGAAGCGCGAGTTACAGCTTTCTGGACCAAATGCTCCGCGAAACAAAAGACACGGCATTCGTGATTCATTTTGATTTCGAAGTGGAGCTTCTTCAGGACCTGACCTCCTCCCGGCAAAAGTTGGAGGCCGCCCTTGGGTTGCTGCAGACGCCGCAGTTCACCCGGACGAACTCCGGTGGCCAGCCTGGCCAGCGCCGAAGGCCCGGCGGCGGTGGCACGCTGCTCTATGATGCCGTTTACCTGGCATCAAACGAGTTGATGAAAAAGCAGCAGGGGCGCAAGGCGCTCATTATCCTCTCGGACGGTGTGGACACAGGGAGCAAAGAGAGTTTAGAGAGCGCCATAGAATCGGCCCAGCGCTCCGATACGCTGGTCTTCTCCATCCTCTTTAAAGATGATGAGGCGTACGGACATTCGGGAGGATTTGGTTTTCCCGGTGGCGGCGGCATGGGCCGGCGCGGGGGCGGAAGAGGTGGGCCAAGGTTCCCTCAAGAGTCGCACCCCGATGGCAAGAAAATTCTGGAGCGGATCTCCAAAGAAACAGGTGCCCGCCTTTTCGAAGTCTCGAAGAAGCAGCCTATTGGCGAGATTTACAGGCTCATTGAAGAGGAGCTGCGCAACCAATACAGCCTGGGTTACACCCCTGACAAAGCAGCTTTCCGGGCCGGATATCACAAGATCCATCTGTCGACCAGGCAGAAAGATCTTGCCGTGCAGACCCGATCCGGATATTACGCCGAACGCTGAATGTCGTACGT
>DATMMY010000111.1:0-11155 GCA_035569515.1 Candidatus Solibacter sp.
GTTTCGCTGCTGCGGGAGATGCCCTCATCCTCGGCTGCCGATTTACTTGGCGGACTGGCAGACGAGCAGCAACAGGTGCTCTTTCGCCTGCTTCCCATTAAGACCGCATCCCAGTTGTTGAGTCACTTTCCTTATTATCACCAGTACGTCCTGCTCCATGCCAGAACTCCAGAAGACATGCGCGCAATTCTTGACGCAACGCATCCCGATGATCGCACCCGATTCTTCGACGAGCTTCCCGAAGAAGCCTGGCAGCGATTAGCGGAAGAAATCGGCGAACGCAGACATTCAATTGAGCCTCGGCCAAAACCATCTGTGGCCGTTACCGTTCCAGCGCTGGGCCCGGCGGCCCACATCGGCTCAATAACAGTACCGGAAACAGAGACAGAGCCGATCATTGAGACGCACAGCGTAGAAAAATCATTCTTGCAGCAGGATGGCGAACGCGTTCAGGTGGTCGCACCGCTTGATCTTGCGGTCTATCCGGGAACCATTGTGGCCTTGCTCGGCGCTTCCGGATGCGGAAAATCCACTCTGTTGAGGATGCTCTCCGGATTGGCCGAGCCCACCTCGGGAAAGGTCTTGTGGCATGGAAAGCCTTTTGCAGAGGCGAATCCAAATGTCGCGATGGTGTTCCAAAGCTTCGCCTTGTTCCCGTGGCTCACGGTCCTGGAAAACGTGGAAGCTCCACTGTTGGCCCGAGGCGTCGATGCGGATGAACGCCGCAAGCGCGCTTTCAACGCCATCAACACCGTAGGGCTGAAGGGCTTTCAGACTGCGTATCCAAAAGAGCTCTCCGGCGGGATGAGGCAGCGGGTCGGATTTGCGCGAGCCCTGGTGGTGGAACCGGAAGTTCTGTTCATGGACGAACCGTTTTCCGCCCTGGACGTGCTCACCGCGGAAAGCCTTCGCGGCGAACTGCTGGAGCTCTGGCTCACCAGGAAGATCGGCACCAAAACGATCTTTATCGTCACGCACAATATTGAAGAGGCCGTGCTGCTGGCGGACCGGGTGATTGTGCTGGGACGCAACCCCGCTCGAATTCGCGCGGACTTCCGTATTCCTCTACACCAGCCGCGAGATCGCAAGTCACCCCAATTCCTTTTGTATGTAGATTTTATTTATAAGGTCATGACCAAGCCTGAGGCCAACCTGATTCCGCCAAAGCCGAAGGATGGCGAGACGTATCAACTGCTGCCTCACGCGCGGCCCGGCGGCATGGCCGGTCTACTGGAAGTACTGGTCGACAGCGGTGGCGAAGAGGACCTCTATCATCTTGCGGAGCGTCTCCTGATGGATGCGGAAGACATGCTGCCGATCATTGAGAGCGCGGTTATATTGGGTTTTGCAAAGCTGGAAGAAGGTGATGCCAAGATCACCCCCGAAGGCATGGCGTTTGCCGACGCGGATATTTCCACGCGCAAGAAGCTGTTCCGTGAGGCTGCCCTCACGCATATTCTCCTGTTCCAGCAGATCATGCAAATACTCAAGGCAAAATCAGACCACAGTATACCGATTGAATTGTTTCGGGACATTCTTGATGAACACTTTGCCGACAACGAAGTGGAGCGCCAGCTCGATACGGCTTTGAGTTGGGGCCGCTACTGCGAGATGTTCAACTATGACTCCGCACAGGAAAGGCTCTTCGCTGCCGACCCCGTGGCTGCGAGTGAATCGCTGATTGTCAAAACTACATAACTGGCAAAATTGCCATAATCAAACCGCACTGAGAGAAAAACAGGACGGATTGAAAATCTTCGGTCCCACTTGGGCGTCATGAAAACTCTACTGGAAAAACCGGGATGTCAAGTCACTGGCAGCAAAGCGCACGGCCATGCCGGCACTCCATGGGCGGCGATTCCGTGGCCGGGTTCGTCATTTCTAGCCGACATACCAGTCTTTGCCGCCGGCCTGGCGCTTCTCTACGCCATAGTGGTTCTTGCCCACTACTGGACCGGTCCTCTGACTCCGCAAGTCGAAATCAGTCTCAGCACGCGGGCCCTGCCTCTCTACGCGCTGTACTCGATCCTGCGCATCTCGGTCGCCTACATTTTGAGCCTGGCCTTTACTCTGGTGTACGGATATATCGCGGCATACAACCCACGAGCTGAACGCTTCATGGTCCCTTTGCTGGACGTTCTACAGTCAATCCCTGTGCTCAGCTTCTTACCGGGAGTGATGCTGGCCATGGTCGCGTTGTTTCCCCACAGGCAATTTGGGCTGGAATTGGGGGCCATCCTGCTGATTTTCACCGCGCAATTCGGGAACATGGCATTCAGCTTCTATTCCTCATTGAAGAGCGTTCCCAATGAGATGAGGGAGGCAGCCAGGCTCTATCGCTTTAGCTGGTGGCAGTCTTTCATTCAGATGGAACTGCCCTATTCCGTGATTGGCCTGGTATGGAACTCCGTGATGTCGGTGGCCGGCGCCTGGTTTTTCCTGATGGCCTGCGAGATGTTTGTCCTTGGGAAACGGGATTTTCGTTTGCCGGGGCTTGGCTCCTACTTGCAGACCGCCGCCAGCGCAGGCAATACGCCCGCCATCGTAAGTGGGCTGGTCACGCTGGTGATCGTTATTGTGCTGACCGACCAGCTCGTTTGGCGTCCGGTCATCGCCTGGGCCGAGAAGTTTAAGTTCGAAAATGTTGAGTCTGCCGAGAGCCCTCGATCTTCCATCCTGAATTTTCTCCGCCGGTCGCGGGCCCTGGCTTTTGTATCGAGCAGGTCCGTCAAACCGGTTGAAGAAGCATTCACGCTGCATGTTGCAAGAAGGTCGGCTTCAGCGCCAGCTCGTATTCTTCCGGCAGCGGCGCGCCAATGGTTCCTGCTGCTGGTTGCGATAGCCGCAGCCGCAGGCGTTATCTATGCAATATTCCGGAGCGGAGCCTTGCTGGCCGGGCTAAATCACAGCGAGCTCAAATCGATGATGGCCGGCGCAGGAGCAACTTTCCTGCGAGTCACCCTCTGCCTGTTGATTGGAGCATTGTGGACAGTCCCAGCCGGCGTTGCGATCGGCACTCATCCCAAACTGGCCCGCGTGGCCCAGCCGCTCGCACAGATCGCAGCCTCGGTGCCGGCCACCGCACTATTCCCCATCGTCTTGCTGGCTCTTGTCCGCGTGGGCGGCGGTCTTGGGGTCGGGTCGATCCTGCTCCTTCTGCTGGGAACGCAGTGGTACATCCTGTTCAACGTTATCGCCGGGGCCACCGCCATGCCCACCGACCTTAAGGAAGTTTGCCGGATGTTCCGGTTCAGCCGGTTTGAGCGCTGGCGGAAACTGATCTTGCCCGCGATATTTCCTTACCTGATTACCGGTCTGGTAACCGCATCGGGAGGCGCGTGGAATGCCAGTATCGTGGCAGAATATTTTCACCTGCATGGAAAAATCTATTCCACCACCGGCCTGGGCGCATTGATCAGCCAGGCAACCGATGACGGAAACTCGCGGCTGCTGCTGGCCGCCACCATCTGCATGGCAGCCATCGTGGCAATCGTGAACCGAATGGTCTGGCGTCGCCTGTACCGGCTGGCGGCCACACGATTCAAATTGGAGACGTAAGAAGCATTTACCTAATACAGCCTGAAGTTTACTGAGATTGTTGCAGTAACGGCGACTGGCTTATCGAGTTGGCGGGCCGGTTCAAACCGCCACATTGAGATGATTCTCAGAGCTTGTTCGTCGAGACCATGACCTACAACATGCGCGAGCTTCGGTCGATAAACGCGGCCATCAGCGCCCACGATGAGGGTGCACGCTACGGTCCCCTGAAATTTCTCCTGGCGTCCCTGCTTGCTGTAAGTGGGATCAACCGACAATATTGTCCTGGGCTGAGTTAATGGGGGCGGAGCTTTACTCAGAGGAGTGTCTTCGGATGCTGGCGGGTAGTCGAACTTAATACCCTGGGCAGTGAGATATTGGTCGGGAGTCTGCAAAAGAGCTCTGACAGAAGCGGCTAATGAGTCTGTAGGCTGATTGTTTTCAAAGCCGGTAATCTCAACCATATGCTCGTCATGGCGTTCTGTACAGGTACTTTGCTTGCCGTAGATATTCGGCGTGCCAATTTCTTCCAGGCTGAACCGCGCTGTTCCCTTGCGCCACGCCGCTTCCCTCACCTGCACGGCAACGTCGCAACTCCCCTTCACATGCGCCAGATCGTTTTTCTTTACTTTGGCTCCCATCCTATCGCCAATATGCCGCAGAATCAGCTTCTGCCCTACGAAGGATTGAAGAAATTCTTCGGGAGTCTGGCTCAGACCCGCTGGCGCAAGAAAAAGAACAAGAAGAGCAATGTAACCAACGGTTGCGCCCAATTTGGAAGGAAGTTGGCATGGCCGCCATTATACATTTTGATTTTCAAGCCAAAAGTGCGGATTGCCTTCCGCAATGCGGTACGATGTATGGATTATGAGACGCATCCAGTTTTACCTGGAAGATGATCTTTGGGAAACTCTTCACCTGCAAGCGCGAAGTCAAAGTAAAAGCATTTCCCACCTGATTCGACAAGCTGTTCGAGACCGCCATCTTCGCCAATTGAACAAGCGGCGGGATGCCATGCAAGCTTTCGTCGGAATACGAAAGGACAGATCAGATTTGCCCGGGACTACCGAATACGTGCGCAGCCTGCGGCGTGGCAGACGCCTCAATGGTGACCGTGGATAGCGGCGCTTAACCCTGTGGATCTAAAAGACTGCGTATCTTCGCGCCCAGCATCTGGAAGGTAAAAGGCTTCTGCAGAAAGCAGGTGGTCTCAAGAAAGATGCCGTGGCGAATAATGGCATCGTCGGCGTAGCCGGAGATCACCAGAATGCTGGCTTCAGGCCGGGTCTTCCGCATGTGGTCGACCACGCCACGGCCGTTGACCTTGGGCATGACGATGTCCGAAATTACCAGGCCGATCCGGCCTTGAAAGCTGTCCGAAATCTCAATAGCTTCTTTTCCGTTGCAGGCCTTCAATACCTGATAGCCGCAGTTCTCAAGATACTCCCCGGCGGCGTTTCTGAGATCATCTTCATCATCCACCAGCAGGATGGTTTCGCTACCTTCAACATTAACTCGCTTCTTTCCCTCCACGACCGGCGGCGTCAACTTGGAGTTGGCAATAAGAGGCAGGTAGATGTTGAAAGTGGAACCCACGTCCAGTTCCGAATGGACCGTTATGTGCCCGCCACTCTGCTTCACGATTCCGTAAACCGTGGCAAGACCCAAACCGGTGCCGCTCTTTTTCGTAGTGAAGAAAGGTTCAAAGATGCGCGATTCGATTTCCGGGTCCATGCCCGTTCCGGTATCGCTCACCGAAAATCGTACATACTCGCCGGGAGGCACCTCAGAAGCATTGGGGCGGCTGACGTAATTCTCCATAGTCATGGTCAAGGTGCCACCGTTGGGCATGGCGTCCCGCGCATTGGCCGCGAGATTCAAGATCACCTGTTCCAATTGTCCCTGGTCAGCGTTCACCAGGCCAAGATCCGGCTGGGAACGGACAATCACCTGGCTTTCGGCGCCTACCAGGACGGTGACCATGCTGTTCACTTCAGCAACCACCGCGGCAAGATCCAGCAGTTTGGGCAGCATGACTTGCTTCCGGCCGAAGGCCAGAAGCTGCTTGGTCAGGGAGGCGGCTTTCTGAGTGGCACCCAGAATCTTTTCCGCCTTCGCCCGTTGTCCTTCGTCGTTGGAGTTTAGCTCCAAGAGTTCGGCATAACCGCCGATGATGCCCAGAATATTGTTGAAGTCATGAGCGACGCCCCCGGCCAGACGGCCCACCGCCTCCATCTTTCGGGCTTGCCCCAGTTGCTCTTCAAGACTCTGTTGCTCAGTGATGTCGCGCAGCACGCACAGGTGACGTCCCGGCATAATGTTGGCGTTGAAGCAGCAATCTGCAAGGCGTTTTACGCCGTCATGCCGGCGTATCCAGAACCGCGCCCGGCCGCTGCCGGTCTCGCGAAAACTTCGCCATTCCGCCTCAAACCCTTCAACCGCAAACTTGAAAAGACTTGCTCCAATAAATTCTTCGCGAGAGAGCCCGACCAGGGAGGCAGCGGCGGAATTTGCCTCCATGCAAATGCCTCGGTCTTCGGTGATTACAATCCCATCGAGAGAGTTTTCGAAGATGGCGCGGACCGTCGCTTCGCTCTGGCGCAACGCTTCTTCCGACTGTTTCCGCTCAAAGGCGTAGCGAATGGCGCGCAGCAAGAGCCGTCCGTCAAACGAACCTTTGACCAGGTAGTCCTGGGCGCCTTCACGGACTGTCCGGATGGCGAGATCTTCATCATCGGATCCGCTCAGAACCAGAATGGCGGCCTTGGCAGCCTGGGGTAGGATTCGGGAAAACGTCTCATAACCTGCGCTGTCTTCCAGATTCAAATCGAGGAGAATGACATCAAACTGTATTGCCCGGAGCAGTTGCAAAGCTTCGGCAAGACGGTTCACGTGGCGGCATTTCAGCGCATCAGCCGGGCCCTTCAGCAGCCCGGAGATGAGGCGCGCATCAATCACATTGTCTTCCACCAGCAAAACATTCAGCAGTTTTGCTTGCGCGCCGTCCATTGCTAAAGTTGCCATTTCCTTCATGCACGAATCCAAAACTCAGTATTTCTCTTCAACCGTCACATCACCGGTCGTTCTGAGCCAACCATCATCTTTAGGGCCTCCATCAAGCGGAGGACTTCAAAGTTCAGAGTTGCCATGACCTTGTCAGCGCCGTCGAGTGATTCCGTTCTGCCCATTTCCTCCAGCGTGCCGGCTGCAACGACAACCAGCCTGCCCGAAAATTGCAGGGCTGAACCTTTCATCTTGTGGCTAAGCTTTTGAACGTCAACGAACTGGCCCTGCTCAAGGGCGGCTCTTATGCTCGACAATAACCCCGGATACTCCTGGGCAAAGAGTTCAACCAGATCTCGCAGCAGATCCATGTCACGATTGACCCGCTCCCACAAAGAGGCCGGATCAAAACCGTCGCTGGCTAGATCCTGAAAGACCTTGCCTTGCCCGTCTTTGTCCTGCCGGTCCATGCGAGCCTGAATTGTCTGCTGATCTGCCGATAATGCGCAATACATTTCTTCTTTCACGGAATGTCCTCCCCGCAAGGCATCTCTATCCAGCCCCTCATGACCGTCAAGATCCCAATTGCGTTTCTGACATCTATATCGGTTATACCAGAAAGAACATTACAGGAAGCCTGCCGCACAGCACGCCCGGAGATCGCTTGGGAATCAATCTTATTTTTTACCTAATAGCAGTCCTTTCGAACAGCGAATTAGCGGCACAGGACGTTACTGAGGTACTGATTTACTCCAAAGATGCCTGGGTATACAAATTTTGGAAGGTGAAGGAAACCCTGCGCCGCAATTGGGAACTGCCGATTGCCGGAATTGCCATAGCCGTCAAAATTGCCAGAATTGCAAAACCAAAACTCCCCGACCTTTGGCAGGACTCCACAACTTGGCAGACTTGAATAATAATGGGACCCACCTTCAGCAAGGCCAAACAACAGGTAAGCGACAGAAAAGGTTAGAGTTCCGAAGCGTCTAAAAGAAGTCTTCATTCAGAACAGCAATTTAAGCCTTGTGCTCTCTTCGGGCCGTGACGTTAAACGAATTTAATCCGAGGTCCTCGATTTCGTTGGATGTAGCACGTCTTCTCCGGTTTTCTCTAATCTGAAGACCCAGGCCGCCCGACCTTGGCGCACATTCTCATTGGCCGTTGTATGATTGAAGGTTCTGGATATCAATTTTGAGGCGCAAGAATGCCCCGCTACGAATATCGTGATCTCCACCCAATGCCGCAGGCTGAGAAGAACTTTCTGGACTGGATCCAGAAGCTGGATGAGCAGTTTTCCAACCGCGACTTTGAGCACCGCTGTCTGGTGGTCCGCAATACCCTGCACGAACTGTATCTGGGCCGGCCCTACTCGGAGCCCGATAATGATGCTGCGTTGGCGGAGAAGTCTCTCGTCCATAGCTTTGATCCGCGCAATACGACACTGGAACCGGAATACTACGGCGACGTGGACGGCCAGAAATATCAGGAGCGCAAACCGCTGATCTGGTTCTGGATGATGTTTGATCGCTCGCCCGCCGGGCTGAATCACTGGCTGGGCTTTCGCGTGCGGGCCATGCTGGCCAAGCATATTTTCAAGCACTTTGGAAAGAACGTGAAAATCTTCCACGGCGTAGAGTTCTCCTTTGGGTACAACCTCACGGTGGAAGACAACTGCACCATTCATAAATATGTCCTGCTGGACGACCGGGGCGGGATCGTGGTCCATCACGGCAGTTCCATCTCCGACTACGCGAACGTGTACTCGCATGAGCATGACCTGAACGACGGAATGATTGTGCAAAACACCAACACTGAAATTGGCCCCAAGGCCCGCATCACATATCACGCCACCGTGATGAGCGGCGTCCGGGTGCACGAACACGGGCTGCTGGGTTCCATGGGTGTGGCCACCAAAGATGTCCCGCCCTATACCATCGCTGTGGGTATTCCAGCCAAAGGCGTAAAAGTGAAGACGATCGCGCCGCCTCCAGCGGCGGAGAAAGTCGGGGAGACGAAATAACCTGGCGTGATAACATCATCGTAAGCGCCTGCGCCTGCTGACTCGCAGATTAATGACTCGCAAATACTAATGACAGACCAACCCGTAAATCCACATCTGCGTGTTCTAAGCGGAATGCGCCCCACTGGCAAATTGCACCTGGGCCACTACGTGGGTGCGTTGAGCAACTGGGTAAAGTTGCAGGACCAGTATGACTGCTTCTATTTCATCGCTGACTGGCATGCGCTCACCACCGATTACGCCGACACCTCTCGCGTCAAGCAGAGCGTTGTTGAGATCGCCACTGACTGGCTGGCCGCCGGTCTTGATCCTGAGAGATGCGCCCTTTTCATCCAATCGCATGTGCCCCAGCATGCGGAGCTTCATCTGCTGTTTTCGATGATTACGCCGCTTGGCTGGCTGGAGCGCGTGCCCACATACAAGGAACAGCGCGAAAACATTCACGATAAAGATCTGGGCATGTACGGGTTTCTCGGGTACCCGGTGCTGCAGTCCGCCGACATTCTGGTCTACAAAGGCAACTACGTTCCAGTGGGCGAGGACCAGGTATCTCATATCGAGTTGACCCGGGAGATTGCTCGGCGCTTCAACAATTTCTACCCGTTGAGAGGCAAGAGCGTATTGCCGGAGCCCCAGCCGCTGCTGACTCCATCTCCTAAACTGCCGGGTACCGATGGAAGAAAGATGTCGAAGTCGTATAACAATGCGATTCTGCTCAGCGATCCGGAACCAGTCATCCGCCAAAAGCTGAAGACTATGGTCACCGACCCCAAGCGCGTCCGCAGGACCGATCCCGGCAATCCCGATGATTGTCCTGTCGGCTCACTGCACAAGATCTTCAGCGACAAGCAGACCATACAGAACGTTTATGCAGGTTGCACAACTGCCGGCATCGGGTGCATTGAATGCAAAGGCTGGGCCGCCGATTCGATTGTGAAAGTGATTGCTCCTATGCAGGAACGCCGCCAGAAATTCGAGCAGAACCCAAAACTGGCCTGGGAGATTCTGGAGACAGGCTCGGCACGCGCCCGAAAAGTAGCGGAAGCCACCATGCAGGATGTTCGCGAAGCCATGAATTTTTCCCACAAGTACGAAGAGAAGTTAGGCGCTGGCAATTTTTAAATTTCAAATTCGAAATTTAAAATTCTTAGAGATGTCTGAAACCACCCATTCCGCGAAAGTCCCGAGCAGCGAATTCCCTTTCGCGATCACGCTGGGCCAGATTTATGATGGCCCGCTTGATCTGCTTTTGGATCTCATCCGCAAGCAGGACATCGATATCTACGATATCCCGATAGCCACGATTACGGCACAGTACCTGGGCTATGTGGAGAACCTGAAACAGCTTGACGTGAATGTGGCCGCGGAGTTCATCTACATGGCTTCCCTGCTCATCCACATCAAGAGCAAGATGCTGCTGCCGCGCGATCCTGACCTCCCCGCCGATCAGCAGGAAGACCCACGCGAAGAGCTGGTGCAAAGACTTCTGGAGCATGAAAAATACAAGAACGCCGCGCAGATGCTGTTGCAGAAACAGACGATTGAAGAAGCGGTGGTCTCCAACCCCTCGCTCAAAGAGTTCAGGGACGCTGAAGGAACGGAGCCGGAGCTGGCTGCCGACGTAGTTGACCTGGTGCGTACCTTTCAGCAGATCCTGGACCGGGCCAAGGCCCGGCCAGTACTGCAGGTGGATGAAGAAACAGTTACCGTAGGACAGATGATCGAGTTTTTCCGGCGCCGGTTGCTCATGGAAGACCGTCCTCTCCGGCTCAAACGGCTTTTACAGCACATCCACTCGCGCAAAGGTCTCATCTCTTCATTCCTGGCGCTTCTGGAGCTCGTGCGCCTGCAAGCCATCCTTTTGCGGCAGGAAACTGTTTTTGGAGATATTTTAATCAAGAAGCACGCCATGTTCGATACAGTCATGGCGGAAGGCTCCGCGGTTCGCGATGATTGGAAGTGACGCAGCAATTAGCAAATGGCAATTAGCAATTAGCAAAATCAAGAGATCCAAGCCCGGAGGGGCGACCGCGTTACGTTGCTGATTTGGCTAATTGCCAATTGCTAATTGCTAATTGCTATTTGCTATTTGCTAAAAATATTCCGATGTCCATTCAAGCAAAACTCGAAGCACTGATTTACGCGGCGGAGGAGCCCATTGGCATTGACCAGATGGCCGCTCTGCTCAAACATGATTTGCTGGCGCTCAAGGACCAGCCTGTTCAGCAGGATGGCGTCGATCCGGACCACAATCTGGGTGCAACCGAAGCCGCGCCTGAAGCCGCAGCAAGCGAACCGACGGAAAACGCAGCTTCGGAAAACGTAGCTCCACAAGCCAACTCCGCGGAACATGAAGGAGCTGAACATGCTCCTGCTGCCGGGGTTGAGGAAAGCGTTCCGGCAGAGGCGCAAAGCTCCGTTGAGGCCCCCAAGCCACCGGCCAAAAAAGGAGAAAAGCGCTCTCCGGACAAATCCGAGAAAGTTGCGCTACGCAACCTCCTGAAGCCGATTCTCGAAGAGCTGATTGCCGAGTTCAACAAAGAAAATCATGGAATTGAGATTCGGCAGGTCGCCGGCGGGTATCGCATGTCGACC